>NZ_JAPDBP010000010.1:0-160228 GCF_027705305.1 Aeromonas sp. QDB17 | reverse complement strand
GCGGTGCTCGACCTCCACACCCGACGGGTCGTGGGCTGGGCGATGTCCGGCAGGCCTGATGCTGAGTTGGCCGTGAACGCGCTCGACATGGCGTATCAGCAACGGGGCTGCCCGTCTGGCGTGCTGTTTCACTCCGACCAGGGCAGCCAATACGGCAGCCGGGTATTTCGGCAACGGCTGTGGCGCTATCGCATGACCCAGAGCATGAGTCGGCGTGGCAACTGCTGGGATAACGCGCCGATGGAGCGGCTGTTCAGGAGCCTCAAGACGGAATGGCTTCCGACCACGGGGTACATGAGCCTGCGGGAAGCCAAGCGGGATATCAGCTATTACCTAATGGATTACTACAACTGGCGGCGCCCGCATCAACACAATGATGGGATACCGCCAGCAGAGGCCGAAAATCGGCTTAACTGTGTGTCCGGATTTAGTTGACCACTACAGCTGAAGATCAAGAGAACATTTGCGCTGGACTCCAGAGCTACCTTGCGGTCGCACCTGATAGCTTGCGACAGAGAATCGGAAATATGGGATGAAGACGCCAGACTCATCCACATCAAGTGGATGACCAAGAGGTCTGAAGGGGGTTGTTAGCTGTAACTTGTTGAATGGCAGAAACAAGTGGTGGCCCTACCAGCCACATCCCGGCACTCGAGTCCCCCGCCTTGGCTGCTACCTTCCGGTCCTGACCAGGTCGACGGGTTATCAATGCGAGCCCAAATAAATCAGGCACTTAGGGATGGAACTGATTTCCATCACAGTGTTCTGAAACCTCAACAAGCGAGAACCCGCCGGAAGTACGGTCATCCACATCAAGTGGACATGCTTAAATTGGTAACAAACGGGGGTAATCCTACCCGCCCGCCCCTAGATAAATCAATTCGGAAAGAGCATTTAATCATCTTCTCATACCCCAAATTGGACTTAGCCAAAACCCTGCTAGACTAACCATCGGTCAAACATCAAGCATTTAGGGAGTGCAATATGGCCAAAAGATCATCTGACCATGCTAATGTTGGGAAGTTTGCCGGGGCTGGAGCAGGTTTGTTTGCTGTACTAGGTAGCGTACTTGCGGGACTTCCGGGCGCTGTAATTGGAGGAAGTATTGGCGGTGGTGTCGGTGGTGCCTTGGGCCATCACCTAGATGAGGATAAAGATAAAGGTAGCGATGAAAGTAAAAAATAATCGTGTCAGATGTCAGTAAAAAGGAGCCCGGTCGCAGGCTCCTTTTGGATCATTAGTTGCCACATGATCCCCACGCAATACCATCAGTGCCGCACTCTTCTTTGTGCGTCCCATCAGCAAAGACGGTGAACTTGCGGTAACGCCCTTGGTTGTCATAGCTGATAGTGGTGGTGACCTTGTTGCTGTCAGTCACGGTCTGCTTCTTGAACCAAGCACCAGCATCCGGCTCCGGCGTCTTGTCATCATAGCGGTACGGTAGTTTCTCAAAGGCAGCGACCAGTTCGCTCATGTTGCGGGTTGCATGATCATCCGCCATCCCTACCCAATCGTTCAGGAAGGGGAAGCTGTTAGAGCCACCGAGGAAATAGACAAACTGGCTGCCATAGTCAGCTTCGGCATCCTTGTAACCGACCGTCGCATAGCGGCCAGTAATCGCTCCAGCCAAACTCTCAGGGATGCAGTCGGCAAAGATGCCTGCCTCACCTCCGGCCAAGTTCACCAGCTCATACTCCTTCCCATCTGCCGTCGTGGAAATGGTTTCCTTAATGTCACAGGAGTAGGGGGCATCATCACCACCACGAGATTCAAACTCGTAGCTATTGCTGTAGCTGTATCCCTTGCCTGCAACATTGGTCTTTTCGCCATAGATGATGGTTCTGACGTCTTCACTGAAATCATCGCTGACCTTGACCAGCTCAGTCCGGCTCTTGTTGGCCCAATAGATCCCCTGATCACGATACCAAGCCTGCGGATAGGCATTATTGTGGTCTCTATAGTCCCCTTGGTGGTAATCCACATAGGCATAGAACGCATCAGGATGAGCACGTTTTAACTCTTCGCTGGCACTGAACGATTTCTGCAAACCACGGACGATCTCTTGAGCCTTGGTGGCTGTCGCACTATCACCGGTAGCGATGAAGTCATCAAACAGCTTCTGCTCAGGAATGTTGTAGTGGGACACAACCCGATCAACCGATTGTTTCAACGAGTTCATCAGCTGCTCACGCTTTAGCTGATCGGCCATCACACTCTGGCAAGTCAGAGATCCCCCCGCAGCCAGCTCTTTCTCGACAGCACTCCACAAAACCGTGGTCAGTGGAGTTACATGATAGAAATCGTCTTGCGTGATAGGCGTGAACTTCGGCGGCAATACCATCTGGTAAGCCTGCTCGACCGGCCCCAGATCCAAATCAACCGCTCCCACCGGAACATCGACCACTAAGGGTACGTATTGGGCACACTCCTCCTGAGCTTCGGTGAGTTCTAGCCGATAATCGCCGGTGTTAGAAGTCACCGCGTTGGGTTCCCCCTCATCCAACTGGCGGTTGAAGTTCAAATCCAGATAGGCGGTTGCCCCTTGCACATAGCCGTCGATGGCCTTGCCCTGAATAGCCGTCTTGGTGACGGGTTGGGTATCAGACCCACCATCACCTCCACCGCCGCCACAAGCTACCAGAGCCAGACTTACCCCTACACTAATTAACGAACGAACTGTCATCAGTTTCTCCTTGTTCTCTATTGACTCAACGCGACTCAATAGCCTATACAAAAGCGGGATACTAAAGAGTCTGGGAATTGATTTTTGTGATTGATACCGATTTCATGATATTTTTTCTTTCTATAATCATGATTTCATTGAATTTATCCCCCACCACGTAAGATACGCTGCACGCTGGAGAGACTGATCCCCGTCCTGCGTGCGATTTCTGCCTTGGCGAGCCCCCTTGCTGCCAATGCTTGCACCTCGTCTCCCTTCGCCATGGCTGTCGGTTTGCGGCCCTTATAGACCCCACGCTGCCTAGCCAGCTCAATCCCTTCTGCCTGTCGCTCCAGCATCAGCTCCCGCTCAAACGTGGCGATGGCACCGATCATGGTTAGCATCAGTTTTCCGGTCGGTGTCGAGGTATCGATACCCAGATTCAAAATCCTCAGAGCAACCCGTTTAGCGTGCAGGTACTCCGAGATCTCCAACAGGTGGCGAGTGTTGCGAGCCAAGCGATCCAGCTTGGTCACCATCACCACGTCTCCCTCACGAACAAAATCCAGCATCAACGAGAGCTGCGGGCGATCATCCTTGGCCCCGCTCACCTTCTCCTGAAATATCTTGCTGCACTCGGCCAGTGCCTGAAGCTGGGCATCCAGGCTCTGCCCCACAGTGCTGACACGTGCATATCCCACCAGTGCCATGGTCTCCTCCTGGTCAATAGGGCAAGGTACACTGACGCGACCGGTCAGAAGGTCGAAAGGAACCCATATGACCGGCAAAAAGTGGCACTTTCGCTCGCGTCACACGGGCTTGGTCTATTGACCTGAGCCAGTGATACAAATGAAAACGGGCCGCTCCGTGATGGAGGGCCCGCAGGGGTAGTCAACCAGATGCTCTGGCTGCTCTATCTATTGGTCATGCAGGGTGCCGACCAGGGGATCTCAATGACGCGTCGACCCGCCAGGCATCCGCAATACCTTGGCCAGCTCCTCAGCGTGAGCCTTGTCACGGGCGATTAGGCGGATCATCAGGGTTCCCCCTGCAATGGCAACCAGAGTCACCGAGGTCAGGATCATTTTGTTCATGGGTAGTCCTCTTCGTTCATGTTGTAGAAGTGTGGCGGCATGTAGCGGGCCATCATCGCGTTGACGATGACAGACGCAAACGCCGTCAGGGCTGCCTTCAAGGCATCCAGCAGCAGGGCTTTCGTGAAGTCGTTCATGGCGATTACTCAGGGGTTATCTTTAGGCGGTAGACCTCCATCCGGTGATAGTCGAGAAAGTTCCTCTCCCAGAGCCGGTAGAGGTCCATGGTGGTGGCCAACGGCCGATCTCCACACCAGAGCTGTGAGGCCAGCCCGGCGTTGAAGTCAAAATCGAGATCCTTGACCAGCTCGCCACCGAGGTAAGTGAACTCGGTGACGTAGGCCATCCCCCAGCTCTCAGCCCGTTTTTCCAGACGGATTTCGACCGGACGGTAACCGCCAGTGTCGGCGGAATAATCGGGACTACGGAAGTTGAGGGTCAGGGCGGTGGCATCGGGGTAGCTACCGATGATCTTGGCGAACAGAGTCTGTAGCGGTTTGGATGGAGTCATAGCAGCCCCCGCTCGGCAAACGAGAAGATGTCGTGCTGTCCCACCACAAAGTGGTCGAGCACTCGCACGTCTACCATCTCAAGCAGATCCTTGAGACGAGCGGTAACAGCCTTGTCGGCATCCGAGGGGTCGACCATACCGGAGGGGTGGTTGTGGGCCAGAATGACCGCAGCGGCGTTTCTGTTAAGGGCCGCCTTGACCACCTCACGGGGGTGAACGGTGCCTGCATTGATGGTGCCGAAGAACAGCTCCTGGTAATCGAGCAGTCGGTGTTGATTGTCGAGCAGCATGACGGCGAACACTTCCCGCTCGTACTCCCCCATCTTGAGCCGAAGGAAGTCTGCTGCCGCTTTGGGTTGAGTGAAGGCATTGCCAAGATGCCGCTGTCGGCTCTCCAGAATGGCCAATGCCTGATTGATGATGTGATCGCCCTGTCCGGGGTGATCATCATAGTGTTGTGACATAACAGTAACCTCGCGTCGTTTGGGTACACGAGTTACTTATGCCAGGGGATTTGGTTGTTATTGAATCCGAACGGAACTGGTATAAGGGGTGCAGGGGCCCACATTCACCTATGAGCCCTCTTAGAAATTTTTAGACGGATTTCACGGTTTTCCCCTTCATGACGCGATATGTTTCCACTTGTGGTCAAAAAAGAGGGATTAAAACCCACTTGAGACCAATTGTTAGCAATATCGTCTCGTTTTGTGTGAAGGAGAACACCAGTGGCAACTACTCATTTTATCCCCGCTCAGCCCAGTGAGTACGGTTACATCATTGTCGAACCAAATGACAACGGAGAAACGACCCTAGAGCGTTACCCATTGCTCGGGTACGCCGTCAAGATTACAGAAGGTGGGCCAGAAGATCTCAAGATACAGACGCTGCCGGTCTGCACAACAGGTGAGAGCTTCACCCCGAACTTCATCCAGCGCTATGACGGCACCTTCAGTCAAGCGGAAGGCGATCAACTCTGCTACTCCCTGTCAGAGATGATGAACCATTTCGGTTTCGAAGCAGATGATCTGCATACTCTGCCCCCGGCAAATGCCAAAGAGCTATCAGGATACGTCTGGCGTCCACTGCGGAACCCGCAAGGCTAATATCTGCTGATTTTGGATCGGGCCCTTTTGCCCGCCATCAAAGGCAAAGGGGTCATTTTGGATGTTCAATCTGCTGAAATTTCAGCATTTTATAGAACTTTTTCTGTATGAAATCTCGTAGAAAAAGTTCTTAAATCTGCCAAAATTTCAGCAGATCGGCAGACCTCCTCGACCTACCTAGCCTAGGATGGTGTTCCCACTTCCTTTGCTCGGTCTCGTTGCCCGCTGAAGGAGCACGTCAGCCCTGACATGCTTCTCCAGCAAACGCCTACTGACTCTGTGCCCGTAATGACTGATGGCCAGCCAACCCCTCGAGCAGCAAGTCCAGCAGCATATTCTGCAATGCCCTGGCCTTATCGGGGTGAGAGAGGTACGTCAGCGACATGCCCTGCTGGGTTTCCATTCGCCCGATGACGGCTTCATCCACCGCATTCGGGAAATCGCCATGCAGAATCGATTCCCGTGGGTTATTGCGGACCTGCTCCATCAGGGGGCCGTTCTCGCTTAGCTTGCTGACCATCCCCTGCACCCAGTCGAGCTTGTCCCCATCAGTCACTTCCAGGCCAAACAGATCGTTCATCCGAGCCAGCAGTTCGGAGAGGAAATCCTTCTTCTCCTCTTTCGGCTTGGCGCTGCCGAGGGAGGCGATCCCCTCCAGCCCATAACCGGCCGCATTCTCTTTGAGTTGCAGATCCTGTGTCCGCTTGGCCTTAAGGTGGTAGTGGCTCAGCATCACCGATGAAAGGTCTACTTGCTCTTCATCCAACACCTCTTCCCGCAGCAGGGGCAGCAGGTGGCGTGCAAAGACACACAGCCGCTCCATGTCGTAATCGTCGAAGGGGGTGATCTGGGAGACAAACTCGTAGAACCGCACATAGCCGTTGAGGTTCTTCTTGAACAGCTCCAGCACCGAACGGGCTTCCCCGGCCTCTTTCAACCGCCGCTCGGCGTTGGCCTGATCACTCCCTGAGCCGCCCTGTTCGATCAGCCACTTGAGCTGGGTCCGGCACTCCCGAATAGCATCGATGGCCAGCCGGTAACGCTTGGCGAAGCGATCTCTGGCCGGAACGGCGTGCCGCAAGAAGGCATCGGCCCCCCGTTTGGGGTCGAAGTAGGCATCGGTAAACGCTACCACCTCGGGCCAGGTGAAGATCCCTTCGCCCTTGAGCTTGTGGAACAGGTCATAGATAAGGTTCGGGTCCGACACTGAATCCAGCGTGGCGGTTTCGTAATACTTTTGGAACTCTTCCAGCACATCCTGCGGGTCGTTCACGAAGTCGAGCACATAGGTACTCTCCTTGCCCGGATAGGTGCGGTTGAGCCGCGAGAGGGTCTGGATGCAGTCCACCCCGGTCAGCTTCTTGTCTACATACATGGCACACAGCTTGGGCTGATCGAACCCGGTCTGGAACTTGTTGGCAACCAGCATCACCTGATAGTCAGCCGTATCGAACGCCTTACGCATGTCCCGGCCCTTCAGCTCCGGGTTCATGTTCCGCTCGTTCCACGTCTGCCCCTCGTCCTCGATGTCGCCCGAGAAGGCCACCATGGCCCGAATGGCTTGATAGCCTTGGTCCTTAACGTATTTGTCGAACGCCAGCTTGTAGCGGACCGCCTCCATCCGGCTGCTGGTCACCACCATCGCCTTGGCTTGACCGGCCAGCAGCGGTGCAACGTGCTGGCGGAAGTGCTCGACTATCACCTGCACTTTCTGGCCAATGTTGTGCGGGTGCAGCCGGACCCACTGGGATAGCTTGCGCTTGGCCTTCTTGCTGTCCACTTCTGCATCAGCCGCTTCGCTCTCCATCGCCAGCTTATAGGCCAGTTGGTAGCTGGTGTAGTTCCGCAACACGTCAAGGATGAACCCCTCCTCGATCGCTTGGCGCATGGTGTAAACGTGAAACGGCTGGGGTTTGTTCTCATCAGAAATGGGCAGATGGGGCTTGGGCGGGCGACCGAACAGCTCCAGCGTCTTGGCCTTCGGGGTAGCAGTGAAGGCGAAGTAGCTGATGTTCTGGCTGCCGCCACGGGCAGCCAAGGTCAGGTTCATCACATCCTCGGCCGAGAGCTCTTCTTCATCATTCAACTGCTCGGCCATCAACACCTCACGCAGCTGACGGGCAGTCTTGCCGGTCTGGCTGGAGTGAGCCTCGTCGGCCACCACCGCAAAGCGGCTGGCCTTCAGGCTGGAGCTCTCCTGAATCGCCTTGAGCACATGGGGGAAGGTCTGAATGGTGACGATAATGATGGGAGTGCCGCTGGTCAGTGCCTCGGCCAACTGAGCAGATTTGCTGCCATCCCCCTCTTCCCGATTAATGCGGGAGATCACCCCGGATGCGTGATCGAACTGAGCGATGGTCTCCTGCAACTGGCTATCGAGCACGGTCCGGTCGGTGACGACGATGACCGAATTGAATAGCTTATCCCCGTCACGCGGCAGCGATGCGAGCTGATGGGTCAACCAGGCAATAGAGTTCGACTTGCCCGAGCCCGCCGAGTGCTGGATCAGGTACTTCTGGCCGCTGCCTTCCTGCCGGAGGGTCGCCAACAGCGTCTCCACCACCTTCCACTGGTGATAGCGGGGGAAGATCATCGTCTCTTTCTTCTTGAGACGGCCCAGTGCGTCCTCATCCAATTTCACCTGCAGATGCAGATAGCGGCCCAGAATATTGAGGAAGGTCTCAGGCGCGAAAATCTCCTGCCATAGGTACTCGCTGGCATAGCCTGTCTCAGGCTGATCGTTCCCTGCCCCACCCTTGGCGGTGCCCCGGTTGAACGGCAGGAAGAAGGTATCTGCTCCGGCCAGCTTGGTGGTCATCGCCACCTCAAACTGATTGACGGCAAAGTGCACCAGTGCTCCGCGACGAAAAGCCAGCAAGGGCTCACGCTTGCCCGCCGTCACCAGTGGGCGGTCGAAGCGGTACTGCTGCTTGGCGTTCTCCAGGCTCTGTTTGAAGCACGATTTGAGTTCCAGCGTTGCCACCGGAATGCCGTTGAGAAACAGAGTGAGATCGAGCCGCCCCTCATAGCCATGGGGGCTGTAGACCAGCTCCGGCACCACCCGCAGTCGGTTCTTGGCATACCGCTCGACCAGTTCTGGGTTAAGGTCATGGTCGGGCTTGAAGGTGGCCACCGCCAGCCGGTGCCCTCGATCCTCTACCTGATGACGGAGTAACCACAAGGTGCCCCGCTCATCGCTGTCAAGGGATCGAGCCACGGCGTTGAGCAGATGACGCTCTGGCTCCTCACCGTAGGTCTTGCAGTATTTCTGCCACCCCTCTGGCTGGCTCTCCTGCACATAGGCGATCACATCTTCCGGGTAGAGTGCTCGCTCTTTGTCGTAGCGAGACGACTCACCGACCAGCCAACCTGATGCAGCCAGTTGCTCGATGATATGATCCTGAAAGGCCTTCTCCCGAGCCCTATTTTCCAAACTGAGGTCCTGACTCATGACTGACCCCCTCGGGCCAGCAGTACCTGATACAGCGCCTGCATCGCCGCCAGATGTCCCGGCAGCCGGCGATAGATCTCGACCGCAAGATCTTCCTTGTAGGTATGCGAGGTCAGGTTGCGATCTTTGAGCATCGACAACCAGACCGTCTCATCGGCCAGCCAGTGGGCCGCATAGGCTTGGCTCATGCACTCACGGGGGGTATTGGCTTCGATACCTTCCGCCGCCAGCGCCTTTTTCAGGGTCTTCCAGGTCAGTTCGATACAGAACTCGAAGCGTTGGATGCTGGCATCGACCACCAGCGGTTGGCTCGCGTCATAGCTCAGGGATTCGGCGAGACGTTGCAGGGCGTTGCCAAGGGCAACCAGATTCAGATCCAGACTCATTGCACTTCCTTAAGGCGTCATTCGTCGGTAGAGAGGCACCCTGTCACGCAGGATGGCCTGATACAGCGGGCTCTGGGGCGACTCCTCATCGAGTCGCACACAATCGATAGGGAGCAGGGTATCGGCCTCATCGATGATCGCCAACACCTGCTGCCATTGCGCCTCGCAGGCACCGGGGCACTCGATGGCGAGATCGATATCGGAGCGTTCACGCTGCTCACCCCGGGCTCGCGAGCCAAATAGCCAGATCGCCTCGACAAACGGTAATCTCGCCAGTGCCTGTAGAAATTGGTAATCGGCAAGCTGCATACCAGACCTCAGTATTTCTTATGCTCATTGGCTTGGCTGTAGAGAAGGAATTCCATCTGCGACATGATACGGGCTTCTTCACGCAGACGGCGACCCTGATCGCGGCAAAACAGTACCCGGTTGGCATCGACAATCGCAAAGGCAAGCGGAATGGGCGCCTGATTGATATCGACCACCGATAACTGCCCCTCGGCCAGCCCCAAGGCTCGCTGCCAGTCGAGGGCCAGCAACTCGGGCCGCAACCGGTTATCCAGAGAGTCAACCAATTTGACGGGGTCGAAGGCTACCGCCAGATCCCAGTCGCTGTGGGGCCCAGCGTTCCCCTTGGCGTGGGAACCATAGAGCCACAGCACCATCACCTCGGGGTGAGCGGCGGCGAGTGCGGCTAACTGTGCGGTGAGGGTAGGCAGAGTCATACCATTCACTCCTGTGCGAGAAAACGAGAAGGTCTGATAACGCGATCGTCCGATTACGCTTCGCTAATCGAACCTACGGGCTCACCAGCAGCAGATCGATACGATCTTGCTCGCGAAACACCTGCAGGTCGTCGTAATCACAGAGATCGATATCGAGCAAAGAGACGTCGCCACTACGCCGATCTGGCAAGTCATAGAGCAACCTTGAAAGCAGCGACTCAAAGAAGCGGGAGCCCAAGCCATGGGGCTCACGGGGATTGAAGAGGGTGCCGAAAAAATGGGAGTGGCGGATCTCCTGACGCACCATCCCCATCTCTTCAAACAGGTTGAACTCGGAGACCATGCCCCCCAGCTTATCGAGCTCCTTGCTATCGAAAATCAGCTCGGTCAGCCAGCGGTACTGTTCGTCATTGCTGGTTGAAGCAATCGCATCAGTCGCCTCGGTTTTCGGCATTGCACTCATGCAGCAACCTCGTCGGCGGGTGGCGTCCAGCCCCGTAGGTCGATCTTGCCGGTGACTGCGGCGGAGATCAGGGCGGTACGGCGTTCTTTAAGTAGCAACACACCAGCCTCAGCCTTCACTACTAACCTTTCAATCTGCAGGTCAACCTGCGATATTCTTTGCCCAATAAGAGACTGCTCTTCTATTGGTGGAACTGCTATCGAGAGCATACTTATTCGTTCAACAGATATACCTGGCTGGGCGGCAGAAACAGAATACTGACCTAAGTCCATAAATCTCAAAAACTCAGACAAGAACCTAACATCAAATTGAATTCGAGGATAAACAACCACAGCGTGCTCGGAAGCAAAGAATTTTCCATCGGCTACATTAACATTGCCACATAGTGCCCCCTGACGTCCAATAAGAGCATAGGTCCCATTACAGTTGAACTGTTCACAGTAGCCCCGAAGTCCATTCCCGCCATAAACCGGATAAGTGCCCTCTGGCTCAATTTCATTCGACGTAATTCCGTCCCCACTTTTAAGTGACAAAACATAACTCAATTTGACTACAGCCCAATGCTCCGGCACTTGGCCGAGCCACTCGATGCCGGCATCTTTCATGGGGGCGTTGGGGTAGAGGCCCTTGGTGACGGCGTGGGAGATCACTGCCTGCCGCTTCTCTTTGAGCAGTTCGATCAGCCGCTGCTGCTGGGCAATCAGCCGATCGATACGAGCGGTTTCGTAGTCGAGGAAAGCTGCGATAGTATGTTGTTCTGGCAGTGAAGGGAATGGAATATATTGCCCCTTGATATCGTCCCAGCCTATAGCTGCTCGATGCTCAAGTATTCCATTTCCAAGAATGGCTAAATGTTTCTGAAAAGGCTTATTTTCGAACAACCGAAGAGCATACCGCTGTTCAACAACATCTGTATTTGCATCAAGAATAATGTAAACAGGGCTACAAATTCCATCGTAAGGCGACATGCCATAAGAACCAATGGCATAGTTCATACTGTTAATAACAAGGTTTCCCTTGCGGACTATTTTACACTTTGTTAAATCGTCCGGTTTTTTATTTCCTACATCACCTTTATCTTCATACAGCACGATTCCGATGTTAGCCATCAATGAAAGGTAATTGTCTTCCTTTCCATCGGTATTTTTTGCAACCAAATGGGTAACTCCCGCACGACACGGAAGAACACCCCAATGACTTGGTACTTCGCCCAACCACTCCACTCCCGAATCCTTATATTCCGGATAGGGGTGATATTTACCTGTCAGCCCTTGCTGAGCAGTAGCAACGACTTCGCTCATGAATGCACCTCCGCCAGCAGCTGCATAATCTCCTTGGCGACCGCATCGAGATCAGCATCAATCGCTGCCAGCTCCCGGGGCGGCTGGTACTGGTAGAAGTGGCGGTTAAAGGGGATCTCGTAGCCCACGATGCCCACTTGACCATCGAGCGGGTCGGTTTTACTGGTGTCGATCCAGGCATCCGGCACAAGGGGCAACACCTCACGCTTCAGATATTCATGAATGTCTTCCCCCAACGGCACATTTTCGTTATCCCGCAGATCCGCATTAGCCTCCTGCTCGCCCTTGGTTTTACACACTTCGGCGGCGTCGTCCTGCTCAGCCAGATGGTTCACCAGCAGCTTGAAGGCCGGGGCGGGTAGCTTGACCTCACCTAGCAGCTTGATCAGTTGCTTTTTGAATTTGTCGCGAGAGAGCAACTTGGCCTCAGCGAACTGGCCCAAGGCAGTGAGAATGGCAGACTGCAGGGTGCCATCGAGCTTGGCCCAGCCCTTGTCGGCGGTGAGGCTGGCAAGGCGATCGGCATCCTGCGGATAGAACGCCAGTTTCAGCGGCCGCTCCACCGTGATACGGCGATAACCGAAGGCGGTGGTGGGGAAGATCTTGGCGATGGACCCTTCTTCATAACGGCTGGCGAGGCGGACGATTTGCTCAATGGCCTCGTCGCTCAATTGCTTACGCTTGGAGCCCAAGGATTTTCGCATTGGGCTGTGCATGTCGCTGGCGTTGATCAGCAGCACCTTGCCCTTACGCTCGGCCGGTTTGTGGTTCGACAGCACCCAGATATAGGTGGCGATGCCGGTGTTGTAGAACATGTCGGTGGGCAAGGCCACCAGGGTATCGAGCAGGTCGTGCTCCAGGATGTAGCGGCGGATCTCGCTCTCGCCGCTGCCTGCCCCACCGGTAAAAAGCGGGGAGCCGTTGAGGATGATGCCGATGCGGGAACCTTCCGGCTTCATCTTGGCGATAAGATGTTGCAGGAACAACAGCGATCCATCGGAGACACGGGGCAGACCCGCCCCGAAGCGGCCGCTGTGGCCCTTTAGCAGGTGTTCGTCCCTTACTTGCTTCTCGACCTTCTTCCAGTCCACCCCGAATGGTGGGTTGGAGAGGCAGTAGTCGAACTTCTCCTGCGGTAACTGATCATCGGAGAGGGTGTTGCCGAGCTTGATGTTGCTGATGTCCTGCCCCTTGATCAGCATGTCGGCCTTACAGATGGCGAATGACTCGGGGTTGAGCTCCTGCCCGAAGGTGGCCAGACGGGCAGCGGGGTTCAGCTCGTGCAGATACTCCATGCCGCAGGAGAGGAAGCCGCCGGTGCCAGCGGTGGGATCATAGATGGTTCGCACCACGCCCGCAGTGGTCAGAGCCTCGTCATCAGCCGCAAACACCAGCGAGGTGGTGAGCCTCACGATATCGCGGGGGGTGAAGTGCTCCCCGGCAGTCTCGTTGGAGCTCTCGGCAAACTTGCGGATCAGCTCCTCGAACACCAGACCCATGTGGTAGTTGTCTACGGTCTCGGGGGAGAGATCGACGTTGGCGAAGTTGCGAACCACCTTGTAAAGCAGGTCGGCATCTTCCAGCAGATCGATGCTGGCGGCAAAGTTGAAGTGCTCGAACACCTCGAATGCCTCACGGGAAAAGCCCCGCACATAGGCATCCAGGTTATCGCCAATCTGCTTCTCGCCAAGGTTATCCAAGGTGAGCTTGGCGGTGTTGTAGAAGCTCTGCCCGGCGGCATTGAGCAGCAGCTTATGGCGGGCCAGCTCGGGCATGGCCTTGGTGCTCTCGGCGGTGGCCAGCACCTTGTCACGGGTCGGGGCCAGTACGCACTCAAGACGACGTAACACGGTGAAGGGCAGGATGATGCGGCCATACTGGGACTGTTTGAAATCACCTCGCAGGAGGTCAGCCACCGACCAGATGAGATTGGCAAGGGATGAGATATTGGTTGTCATGGAAACCCCGTGGGACGCTCGAAATAGCGTGATCCTATCACAGCATCTGGCCTCCAGTCGTGGCCTCGGAGCAGGCTGCGTAAATCTGCCGTTTTTGATTTTCCCGTTTGGCCCACCAACAAGGGCAAAGGGGCCAATTAGGGTGCTCAATCTGCGGAAATTTCAGCATTTTATAGAACTTTTTCTGTGTGAGACTTCGTAGAAAAAGTTCTTAAATCTGCCAAAATTTCAGCAGATCGGCAGACCTCATATCCCACCTATTTGGCGGGGGCGGAGGCCAGCTATCAACTTAGCAAGGAATGTCACTACATCACCTGTTGTCAATCATTAGAATATTTCATGAATAGCCGTTTTTGCGTTGTTCACAACGAAAACTCGAAATGGGACCTTGGGGAGGAAAAAAGAGGGGTTGTATTGCTTCTGCCGATCCGTATAGTCGGGGTTGTCGGCGGGCAGACGCCCCCGCACATCGCACCTTGGCTCACGCCATAGGCCCACGGGGGGCGCTGTTACCCGATCTGATTACCGCCGCTTGGAACACACACAACCTAATTTTAGTTCCACAGCAGCGGTCATCTAAGAGGAGAGACATCATGTCTCAATCCACCAAGTTTGACCTTGAATTTGCCCTGGCCGATGCAGGCCACTCCCTGACTATCGACTTTGCTGCCATCAAAGAGCAGTTCCCCATCATGGATGTCGCCTCAGCCCTGACCGGGCAAGACGTCAAAAAAGTCGGCTCCAACACCTACCGACTGGATGATGCCAGTTGCCCACTGTGCGGCCATAATGATTGCTTCACCCTCTACCCTGACGGCGATAGCTTCCACTGCTTCAGTTGCGAGGAAAGAGGCGACGTGTTCGATCTGATCGTCAAGTGCGGTCAAGCCGACAAGGCATCTGATGCTGCTCGTCTGCTCCTGCTGGGAGAACTGGCAGTCACCCCAACCGTTCGCAAAGTGGTGAAGCTGGAGCAGCCGATCTACACGGCCCCACCTGCTCGCCTGCAAGAACTCTTCAATCTCGCAGCTAGTCACTATCAGTCCCGTCTGGATGTAGACGAACTGATGGAGCGGCGTGGCCACTCTGAGGAGGTGTTGGTGGGGTTGGATATCGGCTTCTCCGGTGGCCTGAACAAGGCACTGAAGGATGCAGGGTTCAGCCAAGAGGAGCGGCTGGCCTCCGGTCTGGTCAAGCCTCGCAAGGATGCACCTGACCAGCTTCGCGACTTCTTCCCGAGTGGCGTCTATGTGTTCCCGCACTTCGACCGCAACGGACAAGTCAGCCGCTTCACCTTCAAGGACCCGAACAAGCAGCACCAGTACCAACTGCCGAGCGCCTGTTGGCTTAACGGGGTGCAGTTCTACGGGGAAGAGTGTCTGAATGCCCCTGGCCCTGTCGCCCTGGTAGAAGGGGAGAATGACCGCCTGTCGCTGGTGGATGCAGGTTGGTCAGGCCCCGTGCTGGCTACCATTGGGACTCTGTCACAGACCCAGTTGGAGTGGCTGGGGCGTGAGCTGGCTGACTGTGATGTCGTCACCTTCTTCGATACCGATGAGGCGGGCGACAAGTACCGCTCCAAGGTGGCTCGGCTCGGCCTCAAGCTGACTCAGGTCAAGCTGCCAGATTGCGTGAAGGACATCGACGAATACCTGCATGGCGACAACCCCTTGCCTCTGACCGAACTGGTGGCGGCATTCACCCTAGCTGAGCCTGTGGCCGAAGCCGAAGCCGAAGCCGAAGCCGAAGCCGAAGCCGAAGCCGAAGCCGAAGCCGAAGCCGAAGCCGAAGCCGTTCAGGACGATGATCAGCATCTGGAAGTCGTCAAGGTCCTGCCACGTACAGCCATCTTTGAAAACGAGCTCAACGATTCGGCCAACGCCGAACGGTTCGTGCAGATGCACGGGCATAACCTGAAGTTCGTCCCTGAGTTAGGTGGCTTCATCCACTTCGATGGTACGCACTGGACCCAGAATGACTTGACGCCCATGATCCTTGCTCAAACCGTGGGCAAAGAGATCCAGGAAATCGGGCAGATGTTGATCAAGCAGGCGTGCAAGAAAGAGGAGCTGTCTTGGGCTTATGCAGTGCTCAGACACGGTTCTAGCAGCCTTAACCGGGCTGGCATTCAGAACATGTTGGAACTGGCCAAGCCGATGATGACGGCAAGACTGCACGAGCTGAACGCCAATCCGATGCTGTTGGGCACGGCGAACGGTGTCATCGACCTGAAGTCGGGTCGCCTGTTGGCACCGAGACGGGCATTCATGATGACCCACCATAGCCCGGTGGTCTACGACCCAGCTGCTGTCTGCCCGCGATGGGAGCAGTTCATCGACGAGATCTGCTGTGGTAATGCCGAGTACGCTGCCTTCCTGCAACGTTGTGTGGGCTACTGGATCACCGGCCGCACCGACGAACAGCTCCTGTTCTTCCTCCACGGGGGCGGCTGCAACGGCAAGAGTACCTTCATGTCGGTCATTCAGCAGTTGCTGGGAGAGTTCAGTCGGCAGATCAACAGTAACGTCTTGCTGTTCAACCGCAACGGCAATACTGGGCCGAACCCGTCCCTGACCAAGCTGGTGGATGCACGTCTCGTGGTCGCCAACGAGCTGCCTGAGGGGGCCCGTATGGATGAGAACTTGGTGAAGGCCATGACGGGGGATGACGTGATTGTCGCTCGTGCTCCCTACGCCAAGAAGGAGATGGAGTTCCGCCCATCCTTCTCTCTGGTGATGGTGGGCAACCACAAGCCCGAGATCCGCGATACCAGCAATGGCATGTGGCGTCGGATGCTGATGCTGCCCTTCAATGCCTCCTTCACGAAGGAACAGCTGGACCCAATGCTGATGGAGAAGCTGCGGGCCGAGATGCCCGGCATTCTGAACTGGGCCATCCAGGGCTGCCAGATGTGGCAAGACCAGAGGCTCAAGGCATCGATTCCTGCTCGCCTCAAGCAGGATGTCGAGACCTACCGTGCCGAGTCGGATATGGTTGGCTGCTTCCTTGAAGAGTGCACCCAGGCCAGAGCAGGGGCCAAAGTGCCCATGAGCGAGGTCTACGCAGTCTACAGCCGCTGGGCACAGCAGAACGGTGAATGGGCCATGAAGAAGCTGGCCCTCAAGAAGAAGCTGCTAGAAAAGGGCTATCTGATCCCCCGCTATAACAGCAAGGACACCATCATCGGGTTGACCCTGCTCGATAGCGAGATGGCGGACATGACGGTCTCAACCCACCGAGAGCAGCCGGAAACAGGAGCGAACTACACAGTATGACGAATGGGGGGCCTGCGGGCCCCTCTGCCGTTTTTGACTTTCCCATTTTGCCCGCCAACAAAGGAAAATGGACCAAACCAAGCAGTCAATCTGCCGAAATTTCAGCATTTTATAGAACTTTTTCTGTATGAGACTTCGTAGAAAAAGTTCTTAAATCTGCCAAAATTTCAGCAGATCGGCAGACCCATCCTTCCTGTTATCCGGCATCAGCAAAGGATGAGAGGGCTGCGTCCATCACCTCTTTGAGCTTCTCCAGCGAGACATCCCCACCGTATCGGTCATAGCTGATCGCCCCGTTGGTGTGACCCAAGATCGCCGCCGCATACTGCAATGGCACACCGTGATCTTTGAGGGCTGTCCCCACGGTATGGCGCAGGCTGTGGAAGTCCTTATCTACAGGGCGATGGCGGCTAAACCACTGCCCCCACAAGTGGCTGTATCCATCCTGGCGATGGGGCAGTTCAGGGAAGAGGCGTCCCCCTGCCCTCCCCTTCACAAACTCGATGAAACCGTTCTGGAGGAGGTGTCGATGGAGAGGAACGAGACGAGCACTGTTGGCCGTCTTGAGTTTCTGGTCTGGCCGTCCACTGCGAATATTCAGGCACCATATACCGTCAACCTGTTGCACATCATCGGCATAGAGCTGACAGATTTCGTTGGCACGAGCTCCGGTGAACAGACCCAGCAGAGCAATCCACCTACGGTGGGGCTCTTGCTGCTTAGCCCACCCGATAAACTTGCGACGTTCTTCCGCTGTGTACCCACTTCGTGAGTTCACCTCCTTGGCTCGCTGTAGCTTCAATCCGGCGAAGTGGTTGATGACCCCATCCTGATGGTTAGCCAGCCAGTTAAACAGCAGGGAGAGCTTCTGGAGATACTTGTTGATCGTCGTTGGGCTCTTACCGGAGTTCAGCAGGTCCTCCTTGAACTTGACCACATCCGCTTTCGCATAGTCAGCAGCCGGTCTATCCCCCAGCGCCTTGATGAAGCAGCCGATGTAGTTCTTCTGGTTGCTGAGCTCTTTCGGTGCCCAGGAGAGGGCCTTCTCTTTCAGATAGCGGTCACTCAAGACCGACAGGAGCGGAGCAAGCGGTTTGGCCGCCGGAACAGCAGGCTTGATGTGCGGCTGAGGTTGAGGGTTCTCTGGCTCACTTGTGGGTTGCACAACTGGTTTAGCTTTGGAACGCACACAGGCAAGCAGCTTCGCAACAGCTGCACGGGCCGTCAGCTTGTCTCGGGTATGCAGGGATTTTTTGATCTCTTTACGACGACCACAGGGGAGCGTGGTGACTTTCCGGTAATACCAGATGCCGTGGGGACTGAGCCAGAGATTCATCGATGAGCTCCTCGTCGTCCACACAAAGTGGATGACCAAGGGCTTTAGGAAGCTAACTTATTGAATTGCAGAAACAAGTGGTGGCCCTACCAGCCACATCCCGGCACTCGAGTCCCCCGCCTTGGCTGCTACCTTCCGGTCCTGACCAGGTCGACGGGTTATCAATGCGAGAGGACCAATAGGACCACCGGCGAGGAGAATAGGCAAACTGGCCCCTCAATGCAACGGCTTTCTACCGCTGCGCGAGCCGTTCGCCTTATTTTTCAACAATCTGGCCAAGGGTTCAGCTAAAGAGCATGAATTTGGCCCCCACCAGCAACATGAGCAGGGCAAAGGCCTGCTTGAGCCGCCGGGGTGGCATTCTGTGTGCCAGTCTGGCGCCCAGACGGGCAAACTGGGTGCTGGTGAGCACGATGCCAAGCAGAGCCGGCAGATAGATGAATCCGACGCTCCACTCGGGCAGATCGGCGTCTCCCCAACCCGCATAGAGGTAGCTGAGGCTGCCTGCCAGGGCGATGGGCATGCTGCAGGCAGCGGAGGCGGCCACGGCGTTGCGCATGGGCACCGAATTCCAGGTGAGGTAAGGCACGGTCAGCGAGCCGCCACCGATGCCAAACAAGGCCGACATCCAGCCGATGACGGTGCCCGCGATCCCGGTACCAAGGGGGCCCGGCATGTGTCGCTCCGCTTTTGGCCTCAAATTGAGCCCCATCTGCAGGGCCATGGTCCAGGCGAAGCAGCCGATGATGATGTTGAGGGTGCTGGCGCTGAGCAGGTTGGCGGTCATGCCGCCGAGCCAGGCACCGACCAGCATGCCGGCGCCCAGGCGCCGTATCATTCCCCAGTCCACCGCCCCGGCCTCCTGGTGCGCACGCAGGGAGCTGAAACCGGTGAAGATCATGGTAGGCAGCGAGGTGCCGAGGGCCAGATGGGTGATGATCTCCGGCGCCACGCCCTGTGCGTGAAAACTCAGGACCAGCACGGGGACGATGATGAGGCCGCCGCCGATACCGAACAGCCCGGCCAGCATGCCCGCGAAGGCGCCCAACACCAGATAGCCCACAAACAGCATAAACATTCCTTCAATAACGAAACAGCGGTCAACTTGACCGCCATTATCCATAAAAAAGAGATGGCATCTTGCCATCTCTTTATTGTGCCGATTAATGCAGGGGAATGGTACCGTCCATCACCTTGTAGAACGCCAGCACGGCGCAACCGAGCAGGGCTGCCGTCATCCCCTGCTCCAGCCGGTTGAGGCTGCGCAGGCCGTGGTGCTGGCGCGCCTTCCAGTAGATGAAGATCCCCGGGCTGTAGAGCAGCGCCACCAGCAAGAGGTACTCCACTCCGGCGGCATAGACCAGCCAGCAGCCATAGACGGTGGCCACCAGGGCCAGCAGCAGGTCGCGCTTGCGCTGATGGGGCTGGCCCGCGTAGGTCTCCCCTTTCAACGCCAGCTTGAGGCCGTAAGCACCGGAGAAGACATAGGGCACCAGGGCAGCCGAGGTGGCGATGTTCACCAACGCCAGATAGGTGCTGTTCTGGAAGTAGATGATGATGAGGAAGATCTGCACCAGGCAGGTGGAGCACCAGAGCGACACCTTGGGGGAGCCGTTCTTGTTCTCCTTGGCGAACCAAGCCGGGAAGACACCGGTCTTGCCCGCGATGTAGGGCACTTCCGCCGCCAGCACGGTCCAGCTCAGCAGGGCCCCCATCACCGAGATCACCAGGCCGATGTTGATGAGCCAGGCGCCCCAGGGGCCGACCACGGCTTCCAGGATCATGGCGGTGGAGGGGTTCTTGAGGGCCGCCAGTTGCGGCTGGTTCATGACCCCCAGGGAGAACAGGGTCACCATGACGTAGAGCGCCAGGGCGCCGAGCAGCGCCAGCACGGTGGCGCGGCCCACGTCCTTGCGATGGCGGGCACGGGCGGAGACCACCACGGCCCCCTCGATGCCGATGAAGACCCACAGGGTCACCTTCATGGTGGACTTCACTTGATCCATCACGGAGCCGAGCTCGGGACTCCCCTGCCCCCAGAGATCCAGGGTGAAGGTCTCCATGTTGAAAGCGAGCAGGATGGCCACGCAGAAGACGATGAGGGGCACCATCTTGGCGATGGTGGTGACGATGTTCACCAGCGCCGCCACCTGGATGCCGCGCAGCACCAGGGCATGCACCGACCAGATGAGCAGGGAAGCGAGCGTGATGGCGACCGGGGTATTGCCGTCACCGAAGATGACATTGTCCGGCGTGTCGAAGAAGTAGCTCAGCGCACTGAACACCACAATGGCGTAGGAGACGTTGGCCAGCAGCTGGCACAGCCAGTAACCCCAGGCGGCGTTGAAGCCAACGAAATCCCCGAACCCGGCCTTGGCGTAGCTGAAGATGCCGCCATCGAGATCCGGTCGACGCATGGAGAGATTCTGGTAGACCAGGGCGAGGCAGATCATGCCGATCCCCGTGATGGCCCATCCCAGGGCGACGGCCCCGGCACTGGCGTGCGCTGCGATGTTTTGCGGCAGACTGAAAACCCCGGCACCGACCATGGAGCCGATCACCAGCGAAATGAGGGCACCCAGCCCCAGTTTCTTGTCCATCTCAAACCTGTTTTATTAGGCGGCGGCTGAGCATCCGTATTCATACAGCGCGCGACATGGGAGGGGCTAAAAATCCGTACCCCGTGAAAAAGGCGGCAACTATATTGCATGACTATTCCGGCCGCAATCCCTCTTGCCGTCAATCATGAGCCGCCTTGACCGCGCGCAATTTTACAGCACTGACCCGGGGTGCCTGTGAGCTGGTTCAAATTAAGAAAGACCCGTTGATATTTCACGACTTTTCATGATGCCGCCCCGCTTTTCAAAAGCCGGACCTGCATGGCTATGCACCCTTGCACTGGTGCCTTTCCCCTGCAAAAACGCCCCTGCAGGAGGGGCGTCAGAGAGGGTATATGCAGGGGGGACTAGAGCCTCAAGCCGCCGTCCAGCTCGATCATCCGCCCCGACAGATAGTCGTTGGCAAGGATGAACTGCACCGTCTGGGCCAGCTGCGCCGCCTGCCCCAGGGTGCCCACCGGGATGGCCTGTTGCATGCGGGCCATGGCTTCGGGCTTCATCGCCGCCGTCATGTCGGTGGCAAAGACGCCGGGGGCGATGCCCATCACCCGGATGCCGTGACGGGCCAGCTCCTTCCCCCAGGTGACCACCAGAGAGGCCACCCCCGCCTTGCTGGCGGCATAGTTGCTCTGGCCCATGTTGCCGGCCCGGGCGATGGAGGAGATGTTGATGATGACGCCCCCCTCCCCGCCGGTGGCCATCAGCGCCGCCCCCTCGCGCCCGCACAGGAAGGTGCCGGTGAGGTTGACGTCGATGACGCTCTGCCACTGGGCAAGGCTCATCTTCTCCGTCAGAGCCCCCTCCTTCACCTTGATCAGCATGCCGTCGCGCAGGATGCCGGCGCAGTTGATGAGGCCGTGCAGGGCACCGAACTGATCCTTGATGGCGGCGAAGGTCGCCTCGACCTCCGGCTCGCTTGCCACGTTGCAGACGAACAGGGCGCAGCGGCCGTCACGGCTGCGCACTTCCGCCTCGGTCACCTCCAGATCGGTGCGGTTGACGTCGATGAGGGCAAGCACGGCCCCCTGCTCCGCCAGACTCAGAGCGATGGCGCGGCCCAGCCCCCTGCCCGCCCCCGTGATGGCGATGACTTTCCGTGTGATATCCATAAATGCTCCTGGTGAGATGGCCGGTGACTGTCGAGTCAAATACTATCGGGTAAATAGGTAGATAGCGGCCCTTAACCCGGCGCTGTCTTGTCCCGATAGAGCTCGAGGATGCTGGAAAAATCCTTGTTCTCCTGGCCCTGGCTCCCGTGCAGGTTGAAGAGGTTGCGGGCCAGGGCCCCCATGGGCACGGCGCTGTGGGCATGTTCCGCCAACGCCATGGCGAGCCCCAAATCCTTGACCATCAGCCGGGTCATAAAGCCCCCTGTATACCCACGGGATGCCGGCACGTTCTCCATCACACCGGGCCAGGGGTTGTAGCGCTCCAGGCTCCAGTTGTTGCCTGAACTCTTGCCCATGATGGTGGAGAGCACGGCGGGATCCAGCCCCTCCTTGACCCCGAGCGCCAGCGCCTCGGCGGTGCCCGCCATGTGGATGGCGAGCAGCATGTTGTTGCACATCTTGGCGATCTGGCCAGCGCCAAGCGCCCCGGCGTGAAACAGGTTCTGCCCCATGCAGGCGGGCACGGGTCTGGCCGCTTCAAAATCCGCTTGTTCGCCGCCGACGATGAAAGTGAGCGTGCCCGCCGCCGCGCCGGCCACGCCCCCCGAGACGGGGGCATCGAGAAAACGGATGCCGCTCGCCTTCGCCGCCGCCCCCACCTGACGGGCCGAGGCCACGTCTATGGTAGAGCAGTCGATGACCAAGGTGCCGGGCGACAGGGCCGCCAGCAGATCCTGGCCACCCCGCTCACCGACACTCTCCCCCAGCCAGAGGCTGCGCACGTGCTCGCCCGCTGGCAGCATGCTGATGACCAGCTCGCAGCCGCTCACCGCTTCCCGGGCATTCCCGGCGGCAATACAGCCAGCCTCGATGGCCCGGCTCAGGCTCTCGGGCACCAGATCAAACACCTGCATCCTGTGCCCCGCCCTGGCCAGGTTGGCGGCCATGGGGCCCCCCATGTTGCCAAGCCCGATAAACCCAATCCTTGTCATGGTGTGCTCCTTGTGTGTGATCCCGCGTCAGCGGAGGCGCAAGGGGTTGTCCCCCTCGGGCCAGCGATAGAAGGCATCCAGCCAGGCCTCACCCGTCTGCGGGGCCTGCCAGCGGGGGGATTTGTCCTTGTCGATGAGCAGAGCCCGCACCCCTTCCACGAAGTCCCCTCTGAGCACGCAATTGACCGAGAGGGTCAGCTCGTCGGCAAACACCTCGGCCAGGGACTGGCGCCGTGCCTGCCAGAACTGGCGCCAGAGAATGGCGCGGCTGATGGGGCTGCCGCGAAGGCAGGTCTCCCGCCCCTGAGCCAGCGCCGGTTCATCCAGCTCGGCGTCCTCGAGACGTGCCAGCACCCCTTGCAGGGAACGGCCAGCCAACAGCGCATCGATGCGGGCCTGGTGGGGCAGCAGTACGGGAGGGGGCAATGCCTGACCAGGGGCCTCCTGCAAATCGGTGAGCAGCGCCTCGATCTGCTCGCAGGGGTCGCCTGCGGACCAGTCGAGGGCGGCGAGGCGCGCCGGCAGCTCCGCCCGCTCGCGGCTCTCCATGGCATGATCCGCGAGCCCCAGGCCGATGGCGTCCGCCCCGTTGAAGCGGGCACCGGTGAGGCCGAGCCAGAGTCCGAGCCGCCCCGGCATCCGGCTCAAAAACCAGCTGGCCCCCACGTCCGGATAGAGGCCTATGGTTACCTCCGGCATGGCGAACAGACTCTTCTCTGTCACCACCCGGAATTCGGCCCCGGCAAAGAGGCCGATGCCGCCCCCCATGCAGATGCCGTCCGCCACGCAGACAAGGGGCTTGCCGTAGCAGTGGATGTGGTGATCGAGCCGGTACTCCTGCAGGAAGAAGTCGCGGGCATAGCCGAACAATTCAGAGTGGCTCGCCTCCTGCTTGCGGTAATAAAAGGAGCGGATGTCACCACCGGCGCAGAATGCCTTCTCGCCGGCCCCTTGCAACAACACGCAGACGATGGCCGGATCCTGCTCCCAGCGGGTCAACGCCCCCTGCAACAACTGGATCATCTCAAGGCTCAGGGCATTGAGGGAGGCGGGGCTGTCCAGAGTCAGCATGCCGATGTGGCGGCCATCCGCCGTGGGGTGGGTCTCGATGCGCACGGGCTCACTCATGGTCGGCCCCCGCAGACCGGGTGTCAGCCCCTGCGACATGGCGGGTCGCCATCAATACCTCATTCATCCTTCACTCCCTCACTCTTTCGGCCTGGATTGGTCATAGCGCCAGCGCGGGGCCCGCTTCTCGAGGAAGGCCGCCACCCCTTCGCGCTGGTTGGCATCGTCAAACAGGGCGAGAAAGAGGCTGCGCTCGAGCGGCAGCGCCGCGTCCCTGTGGGTGCTTCGCCCCTGATTGATGAGCTGTTTGCAGGCACGCAGGGCGCTCGGGCTCTGGCGCTCCACCAGCTGGGCCATCTGCTGCGCCGCCTCCCAGGCGTGCCCCTCGGTCACCACCTCCTCCACCAGCCCCATCTCGTAGGCCAGGGTGGCGCTCACCTTCTCGCCGCAGAGGATCATCCGCTTGGCCCAGCCCGGCCCCACCAGCTCGGTGAGGCGCTGGGTGCCGCCAGCGCAGGGCAACAAGCCCACCGAGGCCTCCGGCAACCCCAGCTTGGCCTGCTGCTCGGCGATGCGGATGTCGCAGGCCAGCGCGACCTCGAGGCCGCCTCCCATGGCATAGCCGTTGATGGCGGCGATGCTGACCCCGTGAAAGCGGGCCAGCGCCTCGAAGGCGTGGCCAAAGGCCTCGGCCACCTCGCGGGCGTGCGCCAGGCTGCCGTCGGCGAACATCTTGAGATCGGCGCCGGCGCAGAAGAATTTCTCTCCGGCACCGCGGATCACCAGGGCTACCACGTCGGGGCGACCATCCAGCTCCACCATCATCTGCAAGAAGGCTTGCAGGCTGGCGAGCGTCCAGGTGTTGGCGGGTGGGTGATCGAGGGTGATGTAGGCCACGTGGCCGTGATATTCGAGCCTGATCCTTGTCATTGCGTTGTCCTTGTCAAAAAAACTGCCCCATGATGACAGGGTTGAATGGAGCCAACCTGCTCCTGGCTCACAAAGCCTGAGGACGTGCCGACTGCGTCCTCAGGGCAGGCTACTCCCGCTACTCCAGCGACAGGCCGGGGTCGGCCAGCAGGCGGCGGGCGATGATGAGCCGCATCACTTCATTCGTCCCTTCCAGAATGCGGTGCACCCGGGTATCGCGCAGATAGCGCTCAAGCGGATACTCGCGGATATAACCATAGCCGCCAAAGAGTTGCAGGGCGTCGTCGCAGATGCGGTGCCCCACGTCGGTGGCAAAACGCTTGGCCATGGCGCACCAAGCACTTTTGTCCGGGCTGCCCTCATCGAGTTTGGCGGCCGCCTGGCGCACCAGCAGGCGGGCGGCGGCGAGCTCGGTGGCCATGTCGGCCAGGCGAAACTGCACGCTCTGGAATTCGCTGATCGGGTGTCCAAATTGCTGGCGCTGCTGCACATGGGCCAGGGCATCGTTGAGAGCCTGCTGGGCGGTGCCCAGCGAACAGCTGGCGATGTTGATGCGCCCCCCATCGAGCGCCTGCATGGCGAACTTGAACCCTTCCCCCTCCTGCCCCAGCCGGAAGCGAGCGGGAATGCGCACGGCATTGAAGTTCACCTCCCGGGTCGGCTGGCTGTTCCAGCCCATCTTCTCCTCCGCCTTGCCGTAGCTCACGCCGGGGGTCTGGGCCGGTACCATGAAGGCAGAGATCCCCTTGGCCCCCTCACCACCGGTGCGGGCCATCACCACCAGCACGTCGGTGCTGCCGGCGCCCGAGATGAACACCTTGCTGCCGTCGATGAGGTATTCTTCGCCATCGCGCACGGCGCGGGTCTTGAGGGCCGCAGCGTCGGAGCCCGCCCCTGGCTCGGTGAGGCAGTAGGATCCCAGCAACTCGCCGCTGGCGAGCCTGGGTACCCACTCCTCGGCCACCTCGGCAGGCAGCCAGCTGCCCAGCATCCAGCTCACCATGTTGTGGATGGTGAGATAGGCGGTGGTGGAGGTGCAGCCCATGGCGAGGCGCTCGAAGATGAGGCTGGCATCGAGCCGGCTCAGACCCAGACCGTCATACTGCTCCGGGGTATAGAGGCCGCACAGGCCCAGCGCCGCCGCCTGCTTGATGGTGGGGATGGGGAACTCGTGCTCCCTGTCCCAGCGCGCGGCGTGGGGTTTGAGCGCCAGATCGGCGAAGGCGCCGGCCGACTCGACACAGGCCCGTTGGGATTCGGTCAGGGTAAAATCCATCTTGTTCGCTTCCTTTGTACTTGTTCCGTCGATCCGTTGCTGTCAATGGGGGCGCCCGGGCAAAGTGGGCAACCTGCCATCAGCGCAGCTGAATGGTCATATTGGGGCCGCTGGGAATGACTTCGTCGAACCAGCGCTCCGTCACCGTCTTGGTCTCGGTGTAAAAACGCACCGCCTGTTTGCCGTAGGCGTGCAGATCCCCGTAGAAGGAGCCGCGCCAGCCGGTAAAAGAGAAGAACGGCAGCGGCACCGGGATGGGCACGTTGATCCCCACCTGGCCCACCGCCACCTCGTGGCGGAACTTGCGGGCGGCGGCGCCACAGCCGGTGAAGAGGGAGGTGCCGTTGCCATAGGGGTTGGCGTTGATGAGGGCAAGCGCCTCATCCAGGCTCCCCACCTCGAGGCAGGCCAGCACGGGCCCGAAGATCTCCTCCTTATAGATGCGCATCTCGGGGGTCACACCGCGAAACAGGGTCGGCCCCACCCAGTTGCCCACCGGGTAGCCGGGGACGTCGCAAAAACGGCCGTCAAGCAGGCACTCGGCTCCCTCGGCAATCCCCGCCTCGATAAGCCCCTCCACCCTGACTTTCGCCTCCGGGCTGATGAGGGGGCCATAAGCCGCTTCGGGATCGTGCCAGACGCCGGGTTTCACCTTGGCGAACTCGGCGGCAAGCTCGGGGATCCACTCCCTGGCGTTCCCCACGAACACCGCCACGCTGATGGCCATGCAGCGCTGACCGGCGGCGCCGACTCCCGCTCCCACCAGGTTGCCGAGTACCTGCGCCTTGTTGGCATCCGGCATGATCACCATGTGATTCTTGGCGCCGACAAAGCACTGGGCCCGCTTGAGTTGCGACGTGGCGCTGCGATAGACGTGGCCGCCGACCCGGGCCGAACCCACGAAACTGACTGCCTTGATATCGGGATGGGCCAGCAGCGCATCCACCTGCTCGGCGCCGCCATGCACCACCGACAGAATGCCCTTGGGGGCCCCCGCCTCGGTAAACAGCTCGGCCAGGCGCATGGGGGTGAGGGGATCCTGCTCGGAGGGCTTGAGCACGAAGCCGTTGCCGCAGGCCACCGCCAGCGGGAACATCCAGAGCGGGATCATGGCCGGAAAGTTGAACGGCGTGATGCCGACGCAGACCCCGAGGGGCTGCACCCAGGAGTGGCCATCCACCCGGCGCGCCACGTTGCCCATGGTCTCCCCCAGAGTCTGGCTGGCAATACCGCAGGCCTGCTCCACCACCTCAATGCCGCGCCACACATCCCCCTTGGCATCCGCCAGGTTCTTGCCGGTTTCCTGGGCCAGCAGGGTCGCCAGCTCGTCGTGATGCACTTTCAACAGATGCTGGTAGTTGAACATCACCCGAGCCCGCTCGGGGGCCGGCACTTCTCGCCACAGCAGATAGGCGTCGTGGGCGGTACGTACCGCGTGCTCGATCTCGGCCGGGGTAGCCTTAGGCACCCGCGCCAGCAGACTCTGATCCGCCGGGTTGGTCACCTCTATCCACTCGTCGCTTGCGGACGGACACGCCTCGCCACCGATGTAGAGCGGCAGATCCCCGTACTGGGTGTGATGCTGGCTCATGCCCCCCTCCTAGCCCGTTGGCAGGCGATGGCAGGCCACTGCAGGCCGGCCACATCCATGTTGCTGTTGCACATCCTGTTCACTCCTTGCGCTCCTCTGCCCGGGTAGCCCCTTGCGGCGGGCTGCCATCGAATTTACCTTAGACTAACAATCAATTTACGTTTACGCTAACGTAAACTTGAATCACGAATGGACTGACCAGTCATCACCCTGATGGCAGGGGAAATCGGCAGTCCACTGCACCAAGGAGAGCACGGATGCATGCCCTGATGGATGAAACCCTCCAGGCCCTGACCGAACAGGTCGAGGCTTTCTGCCAGAAAGTGATCGCACCGCGCGCCAGCGAGATCGATCAGAGCAACGCTTTTCCCCGGGATCTCTGGCCCCGCATGGGGGAGCTGGGGCTGCACGGCATCACGGTGGCGGAGGAATATGACGGGGTGAACCTCGGCTATCTGGCCCATGTGCTGGTGATGGAGCAGGTGAGCCGCGCCAGCGCCTCGGTCGGCCTCTCCTACGGCGCCCACTCCAACCTCTGCATCAACCAGATCCACCGCCACGGCACCCCTGATCAGAAGGCGAGATATCTGCCTGATCTGGTCAGCGGCAAACACGTGGGGGCGCTGGCCATGAGCGAGCCGGGTGCCGGCTCCGACGTGGTGAGCATGCGCCTCACCGCGGTGCGCGAGGGGGATCACTTCGTGCTGAACGGCAACAAGATGTGGATCACAAACGGACCCGATGCCGACACCTTCGTCATCTATGCCAAGACGGATGCCGCCGCCGGGCCCAAAGGGATTTCCGCCTTTATCGTCGAGGCGGGTACTCCCGGTTTTTCCACCGCCCAGAAGCTCGACAAGCTCGGCATGCGCGGCTCCAGTACCTGCGAACTGGTGTTCGACAACTGCCGGGTGCCGCAGGAGAACCTGCTGGGCACCCTGCACGGCGGGGTCAAGGTGTTGATGAGCGGTCTGGACTACGAGCGGGTGGTGCTGGCGGCTGGCCCCCTTGGCATCATGCAGGCCTGCATGGACGTGGTGCTCCCCTATGTGCGCGAGCGCAAGCAGTTCGGTCAGGCCATCGGCGAGTTTCAGCTGGTGCAGGGCAAGCTCGCCGACATGTATACCCGCCTCGCCAGCAGCCGGGCGCTGGTCTACTCGGTGGCGAGCGCCTGCGATCAGGGTCGCACCAGCCGCAAGGATTGCGCCGCCGCCATCCTGTTTGCCGCCGAGAACGCCACCCAGATGGCCCTCGATGCCATCCAGCTGCTCGGCGGCAACGGCTACATCAACGAATACCCCACCGGCCGCCTGCTGCGGGACGCCAAGCTCTACGAAATAGGCGCCGGCACCTCGGAGATCCGCCGCTGGCTCATCGGCCGCGAGCTGATGGGAGAGCGCGCATGAGCAGGATCCACTCCCGCCTAGACACCGCGAGCCCCGACTATGAGGCAAATCGGGCCGCCATGCAGGCCTTGGTCGACGATCTCAATGCCCGCCTGGAGGAGATAGCCTTGGGCGGCGGTGCTGCCAACAACGCCCGCCATCAGGCCCGTGGCAAGCTGCTGCCCCGGGAGCGCATCGACCAGCTGCTGGACCCGGGCTCTCCCTTTCTCGAACTGTCGGCACTGGCCGGCTGGCAGGTCTATGACGAGCCAGTGCCCGCCGCCGGCCTCATCACCGGCATCGGCCGGGTCTCTGGGCGCCTGTGCATGCTGGTGGTGAATGACGCCACCGTGAAGGGCGGCACCTACTACCCCCTCACGGTGAAAAAGCACCTGCGCGCCCAGGCCATCGCCGAGCGGCTGCGCCTCCCCTGCCTCTATCTGGTGGATTCCGGCGGCGCCTTCCTGCCCATGCAGGACGAGGTGTTCCCCGACCGGGATCATTTTGGCCGCATCTTCTACAATCAGGCTCGCATGTCGGCCCAGAGCATCCCCCAGCTGGCGGTGGTGATGGGGCTCTGTACCGCCGGGGGTGCCTATGTGCCCGCCATGGCGGACGAGTCCATCATGGTCAGGGAGCAGGCCACTCTCTTTCTGGCGGGCCCGCCCCTGGTCAAGGCCGCCACCGGTGAGGAGATCAGCGCAGAAGCCTTGGGCGGCGCCGAGGTGCACTGCGTCCACTCCGGGGTGGCGGATCACATGGCCCGGGACGATGCCCATGCCCTTGCCATCGCCCGCACCCTGGTAAGCAACCTGGGTGACAGCCAGACGGCGGCGTCACCCGCCCCATCCGCTCCCTCCTATGATGAGCCGCACTACCCCATCGAGGAGCTCTACGGCCTGGTGGGCACCAGTCTCAAGCGCCCCTATGACGCACGAGAATTGATCGCCCGGCTGGTGGATGGCTCTGTGTTTGACGAATTCAAGGCGTTGTTCGGCACTACCTTGGTGACGGGTTTTTCCCGCATTGAGGGCATGCAGGTGGGGATCCTCGCCAACAACGGCGTGCTGCACAGCGACAGCGCCCAGAAGGGAGCCCACTTCATCCAGCTCTGCAACCAGCGGGGGATCCCGCTGCTGTTTCTGCAAAACATCACCGGCTTTATGGTGGGGAGTACGGCGGAGAAAGAGGGGATCGCCAAGCACGGCGCCAAGCTGGTGACCGCCGTGGCCTGCAGCCGGGTGCCCAAGATCACCCTGATCGTCGGCGGCAGCTTCGGTGCCGGCAACTACGGCATGTGCGGGCGCGCCTATGAACCGGATTTTCTGTTCAGTTGGCCCAACAGCCGCATCTCCGTCATGGGGGGTGAGCAGGCGGCCGGGGTGCTGGTGCAGGTGCGCCGGGACAAGCTGGCCGCCGAGGGCAAGACTCTGGGCGAGTCGGAGGCGGCCGCCATTCGCGCCCCGGTGATCGCGCAGTACGAGCGCCAGGGTCACCCCTATTACGCCAGTGCTCGCCTGTGGGATGACGGCGTCATCGACCCGGCCCAGAGCCGCACCGTGCTGGCCCTGGCGCTGGCGGCCTGCCAGGGGGCCGAGCCGGGCCCCCGGCAGTACGGCATCTTCCGGATGTAAGGAGTTCATATGTCAGACCCGCTCTTCAACGATCCCCTTGCCCATTTTCGCCTGGAGCGCCACGGCCCGGTGATCGAGCTGGTGCTCGCCCGCCCGGCCCGCCACAACGCCCTCGATGCCGACCTGATGCAGGGGCTGCTCGACAGCCTCGACGAGCTGACCCATGGCCAGCCGCTGGCCGACCGCCCCCACGTGCTGCTGCTGCGCGCCGAGGGTCCGCATTTTTGCGCGGGCGCCGATCTCGAGTGGATGCGCAAGATGGCAGGGGAGGCGTTCGACCCCCGTGCCTTTGACAAGAATCGCGAGGACGCCCGGGTGCTGGCCCACCTGATGCAGGCACTGGACGAGCTGCCCTTCCCCACGGTGGCCCTGGTGCAGGGGGCCGCCTACGGCGGAGCCTTGGGACTTGTCTGCGCCTGCGACATCGTGCTGGCCAGCGAAAATGCCCGCTTCTGCCTCTCCGAGGTGACCCTGGGACTGGTGCCTGCGGTGATCAGCCCCTACGTGGTGCGCGCCATGGGGATGCGTCAGGCCCGCCGCTACATGCTGAGCGCGGAGCCTTTCGATGCCATCACCGCCTGCCGACTCAACGTGGTGCACAGGCTCAGCCAGCCTGATCAGTTGCTGGCGGAGGGACGCGCTATGGCCCTGCGGTTGTGTCGCAACGCCCCCCAGGCGATGAAGGAGACCAAGCGGCTGCTGGCCGCCCTCGAAGGGCGCCCAGGCCACCAGCACGAAGAGCAGACCGTCGAGACCATCGCCCGGGTACGGGTCGGTCTCGAGGCCCAGGAAGGGATCCAGGCCTTCTTCGACAAACGCCCCCCAACATGGCGCCCCCGTTTCAAGGACGAAGCATGACTCAATACCACCCCATCAAGCCCCTGCTGATCGCCAACTGTGGTCAATATCACTGGAGTGTGGATCAACACGCTTCGCACTTGTGCACCTTCAACAGCAGGGAGTCAGCATGACCCATCACACTCCCATCAAGCGCCTGCTGATCGCCAACCGCGGTGAAATCGCCGTGCGCATCATCAAGACCGCACGGCGCCTCGGCATTCACACCATCGCCCTCTACTCGGACGCCGACGCCCGCGCCATGCATGTGCGCGAAGCCGACGAGGCCTGGCATCTGGGGCCGGCCCCCGCCCGGGAGAGCTACCTCGACACCGGCAAGGTGCTCAAGATTGCCAAAGAGGCGAATGCCGACGCCATCCACCCGGGCTACGGTTTCCTCTCCGAGAACAGCGACTTTGCCACCGCCTGCGAGCAGCGGGGCCTGCGCTTTATCGGCCCAAGCGGCGCCGCCATCCTCGCCATGGGGGACAAGTCGGGGGCCAAGGGGCTGATGCAGGCAGCCGGCGTCCCCGTGCTGCCCGGTTATCACGGCGCGGATCAGCACCTCGACTTTTTGCGCGATCAGGCGAGCCAGGTGGGCTTCCCGCTCCTTATCAAGGCGGCCAGTGGCGGCGGTGGCAAGGGGATGCGCCGGGTCGATCAGCTGGCCGACTTTGACGCAGCCCTGGCGGCAGTCAAGCGGGAGGCGAGTGCCGCCTTTGGCGACGACCATGTGCTGCTGGAGCGCTATCTCCCCTGCGCCCGTCACGTGGAGGTGCAGGTCTTTGCCGATGCCCTCGGCAACGCCATCTATCTGGGGGACCGGGACTGCTCCTTGCAGCGCCGCCACCAGAAGGTGATCGAGGAGGCCCCCGCCCCCGACATCTCCCCTGCCCTGCGCCGCGCCATGGGCGAGGCGGCCGTGGCGGCGGCCAAGGCCATCGCCTATCGGGGGGCGGGCACCATCGAGTTTCTGCTCTGCAAGGAGGAGTTCTTCTTTATGGAGATGAACACCCGGTTGCAGGTGGAGCATCCGGTTACCGAAGCCATCACAGGCCAGGATCTGGTGGCCTGGCAGCTGGCGGTGGCCGAGGGCAAACCGCTGCCCCTCACCCAGGAGCAGGTGGTGCTGCGCGGCCACGCGGTGGAGGCGCGCCTCTACGCCGAAGACGTGGCCGCCGGTTTCCTGCCAGCGAGCGGCCCCATCCACTGGCTCACCTGGCCCAAGGGGGTACGCATCGACACCGGCGTCACCGCCGGCGATGAGGTGAGCCCCTATTACGACCCCATGATCGCCAAGCTCGTCGCCCACGCACCGAGCCGCAGCGAAGCCTTTGCCACCCTGGCCGATGCCCTGGCAGCCCTGGATCTCGGCCCTCTGGTGCACAACGGCCCGCTCCTGCAACGCCTGTGCGAAGTGCCAGAGGTGCTGGCGATGCGCCACCACACCCAGTGGCCCATTCCCACCGACACCCTGCCTGTTCCGGCGATCGCCTGGCCCCTCGCCACCCTCTGGCTCGCCACTTGCGAGCGCGATGCCTCCCCCTGGCTGCAGGCAGCAGGCTTTCGGCTGGGCCCCACCCGCCGCTTTTGCGCCACGGTGCGCATCGGCGAGGAGGCCCGCACTCTCACCCTCGCCGAGCGAGGAGGCGCCCTGCTCTGGCAGAGCGAGCAGATCCCGTTCGAACTCGGGTCAGATCAGATCCGCCAGTGCCAAGGTGGACATTGGCAACGCTATCCGGTGCAGCCCCTCGGCGAGGGCGCCTATTTGCTGCACCTGGCGGGCAGACGCATCCGCTTCTCGCTCGATGATCAGCATCATCAGCTCCACCATGATCACGACACGAGCCATGTCCCGGGCATCCTGGCCCCCATGCACGGCATCGTGGTGGCGCTGCAGGTCGAGGCCGGCCAGCCGGTCAGCAAGGGGCAACCCCTGCTGGTGCTGGAGGCGATGAAGATGGAGCACGTCCTCAAGGCTGACCGGGACGGGGTGATTGAGGCCCTGCAGTGCCGCCAGGGGGAACAGGTGAGCCAGGGCGCCGTGCTGGTGCGCTTTGCCGAGGACCATACCGCGCAGGAGGAGCGCTCATGAGCCACACGCACGAGAACCGGGACGACAAGGTCAGCCTGGTGGAGATGGGGCCGCGGGACGGCCTGCAAAATGAGACCGCCACCCTCTCCCTGGCGCAGCGGCTGGCGCTCATCGCCCGCCTGGCCGAGAGCGGGTTGCAGCGCATCGAGGTGGGGGCCTTCGTGTCGCCCAAGAAGGTGCCGCAGATGGCGGATTCCGCCGCACTCTTTAATGCCCTGCCGCGCAGGGGGCCGACCCGCTATGGCGCCCTGGTGCCCAATCTGCAGGGTCTGCAGGCCGCCATCGCCGCACGCGCCGACGAGATAGGCCTCTTCACCGCCTGCTCGGACGGCTTCACCCGGGCCAACATCGGCATCAGTGTGGAGGAGTCCCTGGTGCGCTTTGCCCCCCTGGTGCAGGAGGCGCGCAGCCTCGGCATCAAGGTGCGCGGCTACCTCTCCACCGTCATCGCCTGCCCGTTCGACGGCCCGACCCGCCCGAAACGGGTCGCCGCCCTGGCCGAGCGGCTGCTGGATCTGGGCTGCCACGAGATATCCCTCGGCGACACCATCGGCGTCGGCACCCCGGGCACCGTGGCTCCCATGCTGGATGCGGTGCTGCACGAGATCCCGGCGGGCCGGCTTGCGGTTCATTTTCACGACACCTATGGCCAGGGGCTGGCCAACCTGCTGCCGGCGCTCGAGCGCGGGATCCGCACCATCGACTGCTCGGTGGCCGGGCTCGGCGGCTGCCCCTATGCCCCCGGCGCCTCCGGCAATGTGGCGTCGGAAGAGGTGGTCTATCTGCTGCACGGCCTTGGCATGAGCACCGGCGTCGACCTCGACCAGCTGGCCGCCACCGGCCAGTGGGTGAGCGAGCTGCTGGGGCGTCCCAACGGCTCCCGGGTCGGCCAGGCCCTGCACGGGAGGGGACGGCGCCAAGAGCGCGAGCAGCGCACCCCGGGAGGCCATCATGCATCATGAACCCGGCCCTTGCCGCTGTGCCAGGACCCCGCCAGCTCATCAGGAGGGCGCACCATGAGAGCCAGACACGCCAGTGGCAAGGAGAGGACCTACAGCATCTCGGAGCTGGCCCAGGAGTTCGACATCACCCCCCGCACCATCCGCTATTACGAGGACGAGGGGCTCATCACCCCGACCCGGGAGGGGCAGACCCGCATCTACAGCCACAAGGACAGGATCCGCCTGAAACTGACCCTGCGCGGCAAGCGCCTCGGGTTCAGCCTGGCGGAGATCCGCGAGCTGTTCGACATGTACGACACCGACCGCTCCAGCCGGATGCAGCTTCACTCCATGATCCAGCTCATCGAAGCCAGACGCCACTCCCTGCGCCAGCAGCTGGAGGACATCCAGATGGTGATGGCCGAGCTCGATGCCGCCGAGCAGCGCTGCATCCACTCCCTCGGCGGCTTGAAAACCGACGGGGATTGACAGACTCTGGGGGTATCTCGCCCCCGGTATCCCGGTTTTCCAGTGGATATCCGCAGTGGCAGGCCCTGACCCGGCAACCCCCTTGTTCCCCCCCATCGCCCGTCACGGCATGCCGGACAGACTGGGCGGTTTGGGCAAGCGGCGAGGTGGGGCAAACGGGGAAAATCCGGCCTTGGTCGCACAATAATTCCCCAGCCCGGTCAGAGTGCGGCGCACCTCATGAGTCCTTCCCATGAACCGGGCACGATTAATTGCTACCATATGCGCATCAAATGGAGACCATCATGCTCAAGCCTCTGCCCGCTCGTCTGCTGCGCTATGCCCTCTATCTTCTCGCGCTCCTGCTCATCGGCATCACCATCCTGCTCTGGCAGGCGCCGACCCTCATCCAGCGCCATCTCCCCGGCTGGCTTGCCACCCATTACGGTCTGCACCTCTCCCTTGGCAAGATAGAGGTGGAGATCCGCTCCCCCTCCCTCGTGCTGGGGCCCAGCGCCCTGCTCGATGAGCAGCAGCAAGCGCTGGTGTCGTTTGAAGAGCTGAAGCTCATTCCCGCCTTGAAAGCGAGCTGGCAGCAGCGCGCCCTGGTACTGGAAGAGGCCACCCTGACCGCCCCCAGGGCAGATCTGGTGCGCCTCGAGGATCTCAAAGGGGAGGCGCGCTTCAACCTGACCGATGCACTGGCCTCCCTGCTCTCCCCTGCGCCGGAGCAAACACCGCCAGCCGCCACCGAGCCCGTGCTGGTGACCATCGGCAAGCTGTCCGTCGAGCAGGGCCGGCTCAGCTACCGGGACAGCCGCAAGCAGAGCAGCCCGGGGTGGGTGCCGCCCCTCACCCTGGACAAGCTCACCCTGCACCTGCCCGGATTTTCCAGCGCAGAGGGGGTGCTCAACCCCTATCGCCTGAGCGCCACCGTCAACGAGAAGAGCCCCCTCAAGGCCGAAGGGGAGTTCGACATGATGAGCGGCGCCGGCAAGGGCCACCTCAGCCTTGGCAAGGTGGCCATCCCCCCCTTCGCCCCCCTCTGGTCCCCCTACCTCAAGGCGACCCTCGCCAAAGGGGAGGCCAGCGCCGAGCTCGCCTATCGCCTCACCCAGGGCAAACAGGGACTGGACTGGCAGTTGTCAAAGGGCAAGCTGACCCTGGCCAACTGGCAGCTCACACGCAACAAGGGGGAGGAATTTGCCCGCTTCAAGCAGTTGGCGCTGACCGGGATCCGCATCGATGGCAACAAGCAGCGCCTTGAGCTCGATGCCGCCACCCTCAAGAGCCCGGCCATCACCGCCGTCCTCGACCACCAGCAACAACTGGATCTCGCGGACCTGCTGATCCCCCAGAAGACCCCCAAGGGGGGCAAACAACCGGCCACCCCCGCCAAGCCCTGGCAATGGGCCCTCAAGCAGACCCGCATCGACCAGGGCAGCCTCACCCTGACCGAAGCCACCAGCGGCAAGCCCCTGAAACGGGCCATCTCCGCCCTCGCCCTCACCCTGGGGCCCCTTGGCAGCCAGACCGCCCAACCCAGCCCCCTCACCCTCAACGCAGCCCTCGACACCAGGACGACGGTGGCGTTTGACGGCACCCTGGGGCTGACCCCCTTCACCCTGAACGGCGCCATCCGCCAGCAGGGGCTGCCGCTCATCCTGGCCCAACCCTACCTGCAGGATCTGCTGCGCATCAGCGTGCGGGACGGCGAGCTTGCCAGCCGCACCAGGCTGGACCTGGTCACCGACCGCCAGGGGACCATCAGCAAGCTGGAGATAAGCGGTGGACTCGAGGTCGCCGGGCTCAACGTGCTGGATCGGGCCGACAACCAGCGCCTGCTCCAGATAGAGAATCTGCAATTGAGCGGCCTGCACTATGATGGCCTGAGCCAACAACTGCGCATCGCCGACATCCTGCTCAGCAAACCCTATGCCCGCATCGAGATCAACGAAGAGGGGATCACCAACGTGCAGCAACTGCTGCTGCCGCAACCCGCCGCGAACGCCAGGGAGAGCGCCCCCGCCCCGCACATCGTCATCGATCAGATCCGTACCGCCCAGGGCAACCTGCGCTTCGCCGATCGCAGCCTGAGCCCGGAGTTCGTGGTGGACATCGCCTCCCTCGACGGCCAGAGCCGCCACATCAGCAACACCCCGGGGCAGCGCTCCGAGCTCGCCTTCAACGGCAAGGTGGACCGCTATGCCCCCGTCACCATCCGGGGGGGCGCCAACCTGCTCATCGAGGATCCCGTGCTGGACGTGGCCGTGGCCTTCAACAACCTGGAGCTCACCACCTTCACCCCCTACTCCAGCACCTATGCAGGCTATGCCATCGACAAGGGGCAGCTCTCCATGAAGCTCAACTACAAGCTGCAGGGCAACCGGCTGGAGGGGGACAACGACATCACCATCAAGAAGCTGCAACTCGGGGAGAAGGTCAAGAGCGAGCAGGCCAAGGATCTGCCCCTCGGCCTCGCCATCGCCCTGCTGAGCGATTCGAACGGCGTCATCAAGATGAACCTCAAGGTGAAGGGCAATCTGGATCAGCCTGATTTCAGCCTGGGCAACATCTTCTGGGACGTGCTCGGCAATACCCTCGGCAAGGCCATCACCTCCCCCTTCTCCCTGCTTGCGTCCCTGACGGGGGGCACCAAGGATCTCGACGAGCTCCCCTTCCTGCCCGGCGATCCCGCCCTGACCCCGACCCAGCAGACCAAGCTGACCACCCTCGCCCAGGCCCTCAAGGAGAGGCCCAAGCTCAGCATGAACATTCGCGGCAAGGTCAACTTCAACGAAGAGCGCCCCATCCTCCAGCGCCAGAAGCTTGAGCGGCTGCTGGCCAAGATCACCGGCAGCCCGGTGGATTTGACGTTGCTGGAGCAGGATCCCGCCATGCAGTCCGCACTGGCAGAGGCTTATGAAGCCAAGTTCAACGAAGATCTCGGGGATCTGGCCGACCGGTTGCGACTCGATGAAGGGAGCGAGGCCCTGCGCGCCCAGGCGGTGCTCCTGCTGCGGGATCAGCAACTCATCACTGCCAAGTCCCTGCGAAACCTCGCCATGCGCCGCGCCCAGAACACCAAGGAGTATCTGGTGGATACCCAGGGCATCGCGCCGGAGCGCCTCTTCGTGCTCGACAGCCAGGTGAAGGAGGCGGACAAGGAAGCCAAGGTGGTGCTGACCCTGGACAACTGATCCGGCGACCGCCGTATACCCCTCTTGTTTGCCCCGACGGCATATGGCCCGAGGGGCTCCCTCCCCCGACCCCTGCCATCAGGATTTGTCTCTCGCTAGCCGTCCCGAACAATCCAGTGATCCAGTTATCCCGTTATCCCGTTATCCCGGATGTCAGCATGTCGGCATGTCGGCATGTCGGCATGTCGGCATGTCAAAATAGATGGCCCGATTAGATATACAGTGTCTAATCGGGCCAATTCTGAACACCCTCTCGCGCACGCCACAGGGCCAACCCCGCGCCCCCTTCCATTTCGAAGCGTCTTCACTGGCCCCCGTTCTGCCGCACTTTCCATCTTGAGGCTCTCTGCCACAGAACGCCGCGCCCTTGGCCCAACCTCTTGCGTCTCAGTTTTTTCACCTGGCTAGCCCATGACGCCATTCCTCCCGTCTTGACGCTTTTTCACCAGTACAACCGGTGCTGCCGTCTCTGCCATGTTGAAGCCTCCGGCCACAGGGCGATCCCTTGGCTCACCCTCTTGCGTCTTGGTTTTTGTCATCTGGGCCCATGGCCCATCCCGCCTCTGGCTTTTTGACAAGGGCAGCCTCTGAGCCCACCCGTTGATCTTGCGCCCCTTTCGCCCGTGGCAGTCAACACGGCGCGCTTGCGGGTTTCTCAGGCGCCCCGCCCTTGTGTAGGGAACACGGTGGCGAGCGCGGGGTTGACGAGAAAATGGGGAGCGCAACGGACACTGCGATGGCAAGCGATACGGGAGGTCCATGGGTCACAAACAGGAGGGAAACACTCTGGTCTGATGGCATATGAACTCATTTTTCAATCAAGCCGCCATGACGCGACCATCCGGGGCGCGTTTCCCTCACCAGTCCCAGTCACCATCGTCGTTGCCGACTTTCATGCCAAGGTGCCTTTTATACAAAATCGCAACGTTGAAAACGTTTTTCATTCACCACTCGTCTACCTGAATGGCACGAATGATTGGTCACTTAAACTTTCGTGTTCTTTTTTTACCATTTCTGTGTGTCCCCCCCTTGCCCGGGACCCTGAGCCTGCCTAAAATCGCGCGTCTTTTATCAACCCCACCTCTATTGTTGGAGAACACCACGTGAGCGAAAAATTGGCCAACCCTGCCCCTCTGGGTCTGATGGGTTTCGGTATGACCACCATTCTGCTGAACATCCATAACGCAGGTTTCTTCCCCATCAGCGCCATGATCCTGGCCATGGGTCTGTGCTATGGCGGTCTGGCCCAGATCATCGCCGGCATCATGGAGTACAAGCGTGGCAACACCTTCGGTGTTACCGCCTTCATCTCCTACGGCACCTTCTGGTGGAGCCTGGTGTTCCTGCTGGTGATGCCGACCATGGGTCTGGCCGAGGCCACTCCCCACGCCTACATGGGCTGGTACCTGCTGATGTGGGGCATGTTCACCCTGTTCATGCTGATCGGGACCGTCAACTTCCCCCGCGTGAAGCAGTTCGTGTTCGCCTCCCTGACCGTGCTGTTCTTCCTGCTGGCCGCCCGTGACTTCACCGGCAGCACCCTGATCGGCACCATCGCCGGTTTCGAAGGCATCATCTGCGGCGCCAGCGCCATCTACCTGGCCATGGCCACCGTGATCAACGAGCAGTTCGGTCGCACCGTGCTGCCCATCGGCGAGCAGAAGAAAGCCGCTCCCGCCCAGCTCAAAGCCGCTGCCTAAGCACCCGGCGACATCGCTGTCACGAAAAAGGCACCCTCGGGTGCCTTTTGTGTTTCTGCCGCCCGGACACCGTGCCGGTCAGCCCTGCGCTCCGGGATCTCCCGCCAGCAACCGGGTAGCCGGGTAGCGGGCGGCGGGATCCTGGCCGTAGAAGCGGGCGAACTGGTCATAGACCGCGGGGTAGACGGCGCGCAGACGCAACGGATCGGTGAAGAAGCTTTCGCTGCACACCGCGAAGAACTCGGCGGGGTGCGAGGCGGCGTAGGGGTCTATCTCGGTCACCTCCTCTCTGGTCAACTGATCGTTCATCTCGTCAAACGCACCTTGCAGCGCCCGGGTCCATTGCTGGGGATCCATGCCCCGCGGCAAGGGCGGTGCACCGTCCGCATCCCCTCCCAGCATGTCGAGCTTGTGGGCAAGCTCATGGATCACCAGGTTGAATCCGTCCCAGTCACCGTCCTGCTGCAATTCACTCCAGGCCAGCACCAGCGGCCCCTGGGGCCAGGATTCACCGGCGTTCTCCTCTTCAAATTCGCTCACCAGCCCGAACTCGTCCTGCACCTCCTGACGACGGGTCACGGGCTCGGGGATGATGATCACCTCGTGGAAACCTCGATACCAATCGAACCCCAGGTGCAGGATGGGCAGCACTGCCTGCAGGGCCAGCACCCCCTGCTGGCGGGGCGTCAGTTCCACCCCGATCTGGGTGAGGGTCTTGCGCGAGAGAAAATGGCGCGCCAGCTCCATCAGCCTCTGCACCTCTTCATCTTCAAGCCCCTGCAAGATGGGCACCGCCGCCAGCGCCTCGCGCCACTCCTGCTCTTCGGGGAGACGGGGCTCCCGGGGAGATGCACCACCCAATACCTCTTTCAACCTGGACCAGAACACACGGACTCCTCTTGCCAATCAGACAGCTTTCACAAAACGTTTCGGACGCTCGCAATACCCTTGCGCCAGATAAAATCGGTGCGCCCCTTCGCGCTTGAGGCTGCTGGAGAGCTCCAGCTGGCCACACCCCAGGGCTGCCGCCCGCTGCTCTGCCGCCGCCAGCAGCAGGGCCCCGATGCCCCCGCCCCTTGCACCCTCATCGACAACCAGCGCCGAGATCAGGCCCCAGGCTGGTGCAAGGTGCATGGGTTGCAAGTGGTGCCACACCAGCACCCCCACCGGGATCCCCTCGCACAGGGCCACCAGGACCTCCCGCGCCGGATCGGGCTGGGCCAGCCTGGCGCTGACCGCCCCGTCAGGGTTGGGGTAGCCCAGCTGGGCAAACAACCCCGTCAATCCAGCCCCATCTTCCTCCCCGGCGAGGCGAATGATGTATCTGTTTTCCCTTGTTGCCACTCCTGGCCTCCTATTTGCATTACCCCAATCAGCCCTCTGGGCATGGCAAAGCGGCAGATGATGGGTATGTACCGAATCTTGTCCAGTTCCATTCACCATTTGTTAATGTCAATTCACAAATTAACAAAGCCACAACACTTTTCACTAGGAAGGCCCTGAACAAACCGATATGTTAAATCCCGCGGACTAACCAGTCGAAAGTCCCGCACAATCCTGAGTGACCCCCTTGGTCACCGCATATTTCAATGTTAAGGGAGCGAGGCATATAGACCTCGCCAAGACAGCGCAACAAAGGAGTTGTTGTACATGAATGAGATCGTCAATGCCATCAATGGCGTGATTTGGAGCCCAGCGCTCATCTATCTGTGTCTGGGGGTAGGCCTCTACTTCTCCCTGCGCAGCCGTTTCCTGCAACTGCGTCATATCAAGGAAATGGTGCGCCTGATGTTCGATGGCAAGAGTACGGATGCGGGCGTCTCCTCCTTCCAGGCCCTGGCCATGACCCTGGCCGGTCGCGTCGGTACCGGCAACATCGCCGGTGTGGCCACCGCCATCACCTTCGGCGGCCCGGGCGCCCTGTTCTGGATGTGGATGGTTGCCTTCCTCGGCGCCAGCTCCGCCTTCGTGGAGTCCACCCTGGGCCAGGTCTACAAGGAGAAGATCAACGGTGAATACCGCGGCGGTCCGGCCTTCTACATCGAGAAGGGGCTCGGCATGAAGTGGTACGCCTGGACCTTCGCCATCGCCACCATCTTCGCCTGCGGCGTGCTGCTGCCGGGCGTACAGGCGAACTCCATCGGCTCCAGCCTGCAGACCGCCTTTGCCATCGACCCCAACGTGACCGCCGCCGGTCTGGCGCTGCTGCTCGGTTTCATCATCTTCGGCGGCGTCAAGCGCATCGCCAACTTCGCCAGTACCGTGGTGCCCTTCATGGCGCTGGGTTACATCATCGTCGCCTGCGTCATCATCGCCCTGAACATCGGCCAACTGCCGGGCGTGATCCTGCTCATCTGGAAGAGTGCCTTCGGGATGGAAGCCGGCTTCGGCGCCATTCTGGGTCTGGCCATCATGTGGGGTGTCAAGCGCGGCGTCTACTCCAACGAAGCCGCTCAGGGGACTGGCCCCCACGCCTCCTCCGCCGCGGCGGTGAGCCACCCGGCCAAGCAGGGCCTGGTGCAGGCGTTCTCCGTCTACATCGACACCCTGTTCGTCTGCTCCGCCACCGGCTTCATGCTGCTCATCACCGGCCTGTACAACGTGCAGGGTCCGGACGGTGCCGCCCTCTACACCGGCATCGCCGGCGTGGCCGCCGGCCCAGGCTATGTGCAGACCGCCATGGAGAGCATGATGCCAGGCTTTGGCAACTACTTCGTCGCCATCGCCCTGTTCTTCTTCGCCTTCACCACCATCGTGGCCTACTACTACATCGCCGAAACCAACATCGCTTTTGTCAATCGCAAGATTAACCGCCCCTGGCTCACCTTCCTGCTGAAGATTGCACTGATGGCATCCACCGTCTACGGCACCGTCAAGACCGCTGATCTGGCCTGGGGTCTGGGTGACATCGGCGTCGGCCTGATGGCCTGGCTCAACATCGGCGCCATTTTGATGCTGCAAAAGCCCGCCTTCGCCTGTCTGAAAGACTATGAGGCCCAGAAGGCAATGGGACTGGATCCCGTGTTCCACCCGGAAAAGCTCGGCATCAAGAACGCCGACTACTGGACCGGCCGCCGTTCCGAGCAAAACCTGGAGCAGGAGCAATCCGGTCACCCCTTCGAACCGGACCGTCAGTCCACCTGAAGCGTTGACCCCTAAACAGAAAACAAAATGGCAGCCTAGGCTGCCATTTTTATTTGTGCTCTCTTGAGAGTGAGCGCCGGTTCAGAGCGCGTTGCGGCGGGGTCCGAACGGCAGGCGCCAGCGAAACAGGCTGTTGAGGGTCGCCCGCCACTGGTTGGGGCGCCCCAGGATCTGCCTCTGCAACCGGGTCTCTTCCTTGAGCATGGTCTCGTCACTGCAAGCCCAGGCCTGGGTGTAGAGCTGCTTGATCCCCGCCAGCGCATCCGGCGACTTGGTGATCAGGGTCCGGGCAAAGGCCCGCGCCTCTTCCAGGGGATCCGCGCACACCCGGCTCACCAGGCCGAGGGACTTGGCTTCGCTGGCTTCCAGCTCGCGCCCGCTCATGGCAAGCTCCATGGCGGTATCCATCCCCATCAGGTTGCGCAGGGTGACGCTGCCGCTCATGTCGGGGATGATGCCCCACTTGATCTCCATCACCGAGAAGCGGCAATCCGGGGTGCTGAAGCGAAAATCGGCGCCGAGCGCTATTTGCAGGCCGCCGCCAAAACAGACCCCCTGGGTCACCGCAATCACGGGCACCGGCAACTGATGCCAGCCATAGGCCACCCGCTGGGCCAGGTTGGTCGCCTCGTCCGCCTCGCGCTTGAGGATCTCCAGCGCCGCCACCGGCTGCCTCAGCATGGATTTCACATCCAGCCCGGCGCAGAACGCCCGCCCCTCCCCGTGCAGGATCACGGCCCGCAGCCCTTTTTGCCGGGATACCGCGTTCAGCGTCTCGTCGATGGCGTCGAACATGGCCCGATCCAGCGCGTTGAGCTTGTCCCCCCGGCAGAGCATCACCTCGGCAATCCCCTCCTGAAACACCCATTTGACCCTTGGCTTTTCCATCTCCGTCTTCGTCCTTTGATTCAACTGGTCATACCACAACGTTACCAGAGTGTTATGGGCAGGTACAGGGAGGCAGCCCCGGGCCTGCGACTAAAGTCGGCTGGCCCGGTGGTGGAGCCTTTGTCAGACTGGCCCCATGGTCACGGTGGAGCCTCTCATGTCACTTCTGTTCAATTTTGCCCGTCCACCGTTCGACGGCCTGGACGAGGAGGCACGCCAGCGGCTCGGTCAGCACCTCAGCATCTGCTACTTTCGCGCGGGCCAGACGGTGCAGCACGCCGGGGAGGAGCCCGCCGGGCTCTACCTCATCATCAAGGGGGCCGTGGAAGAGTCTGCCCCCCATCAATCCTTTGGCGACTATGGCGAGGGGGACATGTTCGACGTCCGTGCCCAGTTTGACGGGCACTGCCGCCACCGTTTCGCCGCCCTGGAAGATACTCTCTGCCAGCTCATTCCCCGCCCCGTCTTTCTGGCCCTGTGCGACGCGCACCCCCATCTCGCCCGCTACTTCACCGCCACCCTGGCGGAGCGCCAGCGGGAGCAGGAGCGGCGCAGTCAGCTCGGACAGCAGAACCTGGCGGAGTTCATCCTGACCCGTATCGCTCCCGACCATCTGCAGGCGCCGCTCATTGTGGAAAGCAGCCTCTCGCTCCTGGCCGCCACCGAGGCCATGGTGGCCAGGGGCACCGACTGTCTGCTCTATCCCGGAGCAGACGGCAGCCTGAGCCTGGCCACCCGCAAGACCCTGCTCCACGCCCTCACCCTCAAGGGATTGCCGCTCAGTGCGCCGCTGGCGGTGCTGACTCCCACCCCGCTGACGGGTCTGCCACTGGGGAGCTATCTGTTCGATGCCCTGCTGCTGATGACCCGCCACCGCATCAAGCGCCTGGTCATCTGGCAGGGGCAGGAGGTGGCAGGCATCCTGCATCTGACCCAGGTGCTCGGGCTCTTCTCCACCCACTCCCATGTGCTGACCCTGCGCATCGCCCGCGCCGACTCCCCGGCCGCCCTCGAGGCGGTCGCCCGGGAGCAGCAGCAGCTCATTCGCTCCCTGTTTGCCCAGGGGATCCACACCCTGTTCCTGATGAAGCTCATCGCCACCATCAACGAACAGTTGATCGCCAAGGCCTTTTCCCTGGTGATCCCCGCGGCGCAGCAAGAGCAGGTGTGCCTGCTGATGCTGGGGTCGGAGGGGCGTGGCGAGCAGATCCAGAAAACCGATCAGGACAATGCCCTGATCCTGCCGGATGGCCTGCCGTGGCCCACCCAGTCGGCGGATCTGGCCGCCTTCAGCGCCCTGCTGGCGCGCCTGGGTTATCCCCCTTGCCCGGGCAGGGTGATGGTCAACAACCCGGCCTGGGTGAAGCCGCTTGGCGGCTGGCTGCAAGGGATAGAGCAGGCCTGTGTGCGCGCCAGCGAAGCGGATCTGCTCTGGCTCGCCACCCTGGCCGATGCCCAGGCCATCACGGGAGATCGCGCCCGGCTCGCCCCCGTCGCCCGCCACCTGCGGGCCTGCCTCGCCGACAGGCCGGATCTGCTGGCGGAGATGGCAAGGGCCGCCGTCGCCTTTCACGCCCCCCTCACCCTCTTTGGCAGATTGGAGCAAGCCCCGGAGGGGCTGGATCTCAAGCGGGGCGGCCTCTTCCCCCTTGTCCACGGCGTCCGGGTGCTCTCCCTGGAGGCGGGGATCCTGGAGACCTCGACCACAGGACGCATCGAGGCCCTGGTGGGCCAGGGACGCCTCAGCCGGGACTATGGCACCAATCTGGCGGAGGCCTTCCGGCTGTTCATGCGGCTTCGGCTGCGCAGCCAGTTGCAGGAGGGAGACGGACGGGTGCGGGTGGCAGACCTCGGCCCCGCAGAGCGGGATCTGCTGCGCCATGCCCTGCACCAGGTGAAGAAGTTCCAGCAATGGCTCACCTTGCACTTTCGTCTTAGGCAATAGCGATGTGGATGCACTGGCGCCGCCGCTGGCTTGGCAGGATGTTTCGGGAGGGGGAGTTTGCCCCGCTCTTTGCCCGCCCTGCTGGCGACGAGTGGGTGGCGCTGGACTTCGAGACCACCAGCCTGGATCCGGCGCTGGCGGAGATCGTCTCCATCGGGGCGGTGCGCATCCGGGGCAACCGGATAGAGACGGGCGATGCCCTTGCCATCCGGGTCCAGGCTCCCGCCAGCCTGAGCACCGGGTCCGTGGTGATCCACGGCCTGCGCCATCAGGATCTGCAACAGGGCATGGCACTGGAGCCCGCGCTGCGCGCGCTGCTGGAGTTCATCGGCCCCCGTGAGCTGGTGGGGTATCACATCGCCTATGACCTGCGCATTCTCAACCTCGCCTGCCAACGGCTGTGGGGGCTCACCCTCCCCCAGCGCGGCATCGAGGTGAGCCGCCTCTATCACGATCACCTCTATCGCCGCTATCCCGATGCCGCCATCGATCTGCACCTGGCCGCGATCTGTCGCCATCTGGCGCTGCCAGCCCTGCCCCCCCACGACGCCCTGAGCGATGCCGTCACCGCCGCCCTTGTCTTTGTTCGCCTGCATCAGGGCGGCCCGCTGGCTTATCCCAAAGTCTAATTGTCCACAAATAACATTTAATTCACATTTTGATTACATGGACAGCCGTGCTGTCCGGTAGGGAACCCCTCATCCACCGCTGACATTCACTGTCATGGAGAACTGCAATGGAACAGCAACCGTATCTTCGGATCCAGCAAGATCCCAACTTCCAGGCACTGGTCGCCAAACGCCAGCGCTTTGCCTGGACCCTCTCCATCCTGATGCTGGGGCTCTACCTGGCGTTCATCCTGCTCATCGCCTTTGCACCGGGCTGGCTTGGCACCCCCTTGAGCGAAGGCTCCAGCATCACCCGTGGCATCCCGGTCGGGATTGGTCTCATCGTATCGGCCTTCGTGCTGACCGGTATCTACGTATTTCGTGCCAACGGCGAGTTCGACGAGCTGAACCAGAAGATCCTCAAGGGAGCGCAATCATGAAAGGCAAGTTTCTGCTGCCGCTGGCAGGTCTGATCTCCACCCCCTTGCTGGCGGCCGACGCCATCAGCGGCGAGGTGCAACGCCAACCCCTCAATATCTCGGCCATCGTGATGTTCGTGGTCTTCGTGGCCGCGACCCTGTTCATCACCTACTGGGCCTCCAAGCGCAACCGCTCGGCTTCCGACTACTACGCCGCTGGCGGGCGCATCACCGGCTTCCAGAACGGTCTGGCCATCGCCGGTGACTACATGTCCGCCGCCTCCTTCCTCGGCATCTCCGCCCTGGTCTACACCTCGGGCTACGACGGTCTCATCTACTCCATCGGCTTCCTGGTGGGCTGGCCCATCATCCTGTTCCTGATCGCGGAGCGGCTGCGCAACCTCGGCAAGTACACCTTTGCCGACGTGGCCTCCTACCGCCTCAAGCAGACCTCGGTGCGCAGCCTCTCCGCCAGCGGCTCCCTGGTGGTGGTCGCCCTCTACCTCATCGCCCAGATGGTCGGTGCCGGCAAGCTCATCGAGCTCTTGTTCGGCCTCCAATACCACGTGGCCGTGGTGCTGGTCGGCATCCTGATGGTGCTCTACGTGCTGTTCGGCGGCATGCTAGCCACCACCTGGGTACAGATCATCAAGGCGGTGATGCTGCTCTCCGGTGCCTCCTTCATGGCCATCATGGTGATGAAGTCCGTCAACTTCGACGTCGGTACCCTGTTCAGCGAAGCGGTCAAGGTCCATGCCAATGGTGCGGCCATCATGAGCCCGGGGGGCCTGGTCGCCGACCCCATCTCCGCCATCTCCCTTGGGCTGGCCCTGATGTTCGGTACCGCCGGTCTGCCCCACATCCTGATGCGCTTCTTTACCGTGAGCGATGCCAAGGAAGCCCGTAAATCGGTGTTCTATGCCACCGGCTTCATCGGCTACTTCTACATCCTCACCTTCATCATCGGCTTTGGCGCCATCCTGCTGGTCAGCACCAACCCGGACTTCAAGGACGCCACCGGCGCCCTGCTGGGGGGCACCAACATGGCGGCGGTCCATCTGGCCGATGCGGTGGGCGGCAGCCTGTTCCTGGGCTTCATCTCCGCCGTGGCGTTTGCCACCATACTGGCGGTCGTGGCCGGGCTGACCCTGGCGGGGGCCTCCGCGGTCTCTCACGACCTCTATGCCTGCGTCATCAAGGAAGGCAAGGCCAACGAGGCCGACGAGCTGCGTGTCTCCAAGATGACCACCCTGGTGCTGGGTGTGGTCGCCATCGGCCTTGGCATCCTGTTCGAGAAGCAGAACATCGCCTTCATGGTGGGCCTGGCGTTCTCCATTGCGGCGAGCTGCAACTTCCCGGTGCTCTTCCTCTCCATGTTCTGGTCCCGCCTGACCACCCGTGGCGCCGTCTATGGCGGCTGGCTCGGTCTCATCAGCGCCGTAACCCTGATGATCCTGGGCCCCACCGTCTGGGTGAAAGTACTGGGTCATGCCCAGGCCATCTTCCCCTACGAATATCCGGCGCTCTTCTCCATGGGGCTGGCCTTCATCGGGATCTGGTTCTTCTCGGTCACCGACAAGTCCCAGGCAGCCTCCGACGAGCATGCGAAGTTCTTCCCGCAGTTCGTCCGCTCCCAGACCGGGCTCGGTGCCTCCGGCGCCTCCGCCCACTAAGTGGCATCCTACGCATCCAAGCCGGCCCAGTGCCGGCTTTTTTCATGACCGCTCCCTCGCCTCCCCTCTGCAAGAGAGGCCGGAGCCCGTTGCCGGCCTGGTCGTGAAACCTTCCCCCCTGCAATGGGGCCAGATCACAGTTCCTGCTAAAACTTTCGGGGGATCTGTGCCATAATGCGCGCCATTTGACAGACCAACCGGGACATTCCAGTGCTTTCAAGCAACAACATCACCATGCAGTTCGGCGCCAAGCCGCTGTTTGAGAACATCAGCGTCAAGTTTGGCGGCGGCAACCGCTACGGCCTCATCGGTGCCAACGGCTGTGGCAAGTCCACCTTCATGAAGATCCTCGGCGGCGATCTCGAACCCACCGGCGGCAATGTGAGCCTGGATGTCAACGAGCGCATCGGTAAGCTGCGCCAGGATCAGTTCGCCTACGAAGAGATGCGCGTACTGGACGTGGTCATGATGGGCCACACCGAGCTGTGGGCCGCCATCGCCGAACGCGATGCCATCTACGCCAACCTGGAGGCCACCGACGACGACTACATGAAGGCCGCCGAGCTGGAAGGCCTGGTCGCCGAATATGATGGCTACACCGCCGAATCCCGCGCAGGCGAACTGCTGCTGGGTGCCGGTATTCCCATCGAGCAGCACAACGGCCCGATGAGCGAAGTGGCCCCGGGCTGGAAACTGCGGGTACTGCTGGCGCAGGCGCTCTTCTCCAACCCCGACATCCTGTTGCTGGACGAACCGACCAACAACCTGGACATCAACACCATTCGCTGGCTGGAGCAGGTGCTCAACGATCGTGAAAGCACCATGATCATCATCTCTCACGACCGTCACTTCCTGAACTCCGTCTGCACCCACATGGCGGATCTGGACTACGGCGAGCTGCGGGTCTACCCGGGCAACTACGACGAGTACATGCTGGCTGCCACCCAGGCCCGCGAGCGCCTGCTGGCCGACAACGCCAAGAAGAAGGCCCAGATCGCCGATCTGCAATCCTTCGTCTCCCGCTTCAGCGCCAACGCCTCCAAGTCCAGCCAGGCTACCTCCCGCCTCAAGCAGATCGACAAGATCAAGATTGAGGAAGTGAAGGTCTCCAGCCGTCAGAACCCTTTCATCCGCTTCGAGCAGGAGAAGAAGCTCTACCGCAACATCCTGGAGATCGAAGGCGTCTCCAAGGGTTATGGCGACGGTCCCCTGTTCAAGGGGCTCAACATGATGCTGGAAGTGGGCGAGAAGGTCGCCATCCTGGGTACCAACGGGATCGGTAAGTCCACCCTGATCAAGACGCTGGTCGGTGCCCTGGCACCGGATACCGGCACCATCAAGTGGTCCGAGAACGCCCAGATCGGCTACTACGCCCAGGATCACGCCGAAGATTTCGACACCGATCTCAATGTGTTCGACTGGATGGCCCAATGGAAGCAGGAGAACGAAGACGAGCAGGCGGTGCGCTCCGTGCTGGGTCGTCTGCTCTTCTCCCAGGACGACATCAAGAAGCCGGTCAAGGTGCTCTCCGGTGGTGAACAGGGCCGGATGCTGTTCGGCAAGCTGATGATGCAGCGCCCCAACATCCTGATCATGGATGAACCGACCAACCACCTGGACATGGAATCCATCGAATCCTTGAACCTGGCGCTGGAGATGTACAAGGGCACCCTGATCTTCGTCTCCCACGACCGCGAGTTCGTCTCCTCCCTGGCGACCCGCATCCTGGAGCTGACCGAAGACGGCATCCGCGACTTCGGCGGCACCTACGAGGATTACCTGCGCACCCAGGGTGTGGTGTAATCCCCCGCCTTCAAGCAAAGCGATCAGAACCGGCGCCTCGTGCGCCGGTTTTTTTATGCCTCCTTTATCACGCCCCACAGCAAGAGAAGGATTGGGGATAAGGAGAGCAAGAGTACAGCGCGCTGTCATACACCTGTCCCGTTCATCCCCAGCCAGGATAGGCAGCACAAGCCCGTGCCTGGCCCCTTCCCTCCTGCGCCCGCCCGCTCTGCCGGGCTGTCGATGGCACAAAAAAACGGCTCCATCATGGAGCCGTTTTCACACTTGGGGCCGTGAGGCTGACTTACTCGACAGTGGCTTCCACGTCGGTGAAGTATTCGATCTTGGCCGCCTTGCGCAGCTCGTCGATCAGCGACTTGTAGTCGGCCTGTGCCTTGCCCTGACCCAGCTGACCTTGCAGCAGGCTCACCATCTGGGACGGCTCCTTGATGACGTTGACCTTGTCCAGCGCCACCACCACACGATCACCGTTGGCTTCGGTCACCAGCTCGACGCTCGGCTTGCCATCGATCGGATGGGGCATGCGGAACGCCTGGGTCACCAGGTTCTGATCCATCTCCTGGGCAAAACGGGATACGCCGGTATGGGTATCCACTTTCAGACCCAGCGCGGTCAGGTCGGCCTGAACGTTCTCACCGGCCTTGAGCTTGTCCAGCAGACCCTGGGCCTTGCCACGGGCCACTTCACTGGCCTTGTCGTGCTTGATGGCGGTGATCACCTGCTCTTTCACCTCGGCAAGCGGCTTGGCCGCCTTCGGCTGGTGACCCATGATGTGCAGCACCAGCGCCTTGCCGTCGGCCAGCTCGATCACGTCGGAGTTGGTGTTGTCATCGCGCAGCTGTTCGGAGAACGCCACGGAGAGCACCTTGGGATCATTGAGCGGTGCCGGCGCATCGGCCTGGCTGAAATAGCCGGTGGACTGCACCTGGAGGCCCATGGCTTCGGCGGTCAAGTCCAGGGAGTCCGGGTTCTCGAAGCTGCTGTCGGCCATCTTCTGCTGTTCGGCGAAGAACTGCTCCTTGGCCTTCTCAGACTGCAGACGGGCGATGGTATCGCTCATCACGTCCACGAAGGGCTTGGTCTTGGCAGGCTCGACTCCCAGCAGCTTGATGATGTGGAAGCCGAACGGGCTCTTCACCACGGCGGAGAGATCGCCGGCCTTGGCCAGCGCGAACGCGGCTTTCTCGAAGGCAGGATCCATCACCCCCTTCTCGAACCAGTCGAGCTCCCCGCCCTTCTTCGCGGAGAAGGTATCGGAGGAGTCGGCCTTGGCCAGCGCGGCGAAATCGTCACCCGCCTTGGCCTTGGCCAGCACGGCCTCGGCTTTCTGCTCGGCGGCCTTTTCATCCTTGCCAAACGGGATCAGGATGTGCGCCACCTGACGGCGCTCGGGACGCTGGAACAGATCCTGATGCTGGTCGTAATAATCCTGGGCATCCTGCTCGGTGACCTTGATGTTCTTGCCAAGGTTCGCGGCATCGAGCAGCAGATAGTCGACCTTGACCGTCTCGTCGTTCATGAAGCGAGCGCTGTTGGCCTTGTAGAACTGCTCCACCTCGGCATCGCTCACCTCGATCCCGTCCACATAGGCGGAAGCGGCCAGACGGATCAGGCGCAGGTCACGGGTCTGGTTGTAGAGACGATCCAGTTGCTCGGCTTCACCCTTGAGGGCGAACTCCGATCCCAGCACGGCGCCCATCAATTGCTGGCGCACCATGTCCTGGCGCAGGGAGTCGCGGAACATCTCGGGGGTCATGCCGGCACGGCGAATGAGCTGCAGGTAGCGGTCATTGCTGAACTTGCCGTTCTCGGCAAACTCGGGCATGGCGACGATGGCCTGCTTGATCTGCTCATCGCTGACGCGCAGACCCAGGGAGCGGGCCTTGTCATCGATCAGCGCCTGATCGATCAGACGGTCCAGCACGCCACGGCGGAACTGTTTCATGTAATCGGGATTGGCGGCCAGCTGGTTGAAGGCCTCACCCATTTGGGATTCCATGCGGGCCCGCTCATTGCGGTAGGCATTCTCCAGTGCGGGGGCACTGATGTCATTGCCGTTGACGGTGGCGGGGGCGGTACGTGCCGGGCCATTGAGGTAGCTGCCTACGCCGGCCAAGGCAAAGGAGAGGATGATCAGGCCCAAGATAACCTTGGCTACCTTGCCCTGCGCCCCTTCGCGTAGTTTATCCAACATCATGTTTGTACTTATGCTCCCGAACTCGATGGGCGTAAATAATGAAAAGGCGCACCGATTGCGATGCGCCTTGGTCAAGCAGTATGAGGGAGAGCCCTCTCACTTGTCTGGTCAGAGACCAAGGACGGTGCCGATAGATATCAGCGACCGGCTTAGTTGACCGCGTCTTTCAGGGCCTTGCCGGCTTTGAAGGCAGGAACTTTACCGGCAGCGATTTCGATGGTCGCACCAGTTTGCGGGTTACGGCCGGAACGGGCTGCACGCTCGCGAACGGCGAAAGTACCGAAACCAACCAGAGCAACCTGGTCACCCTCTTTCAGGGCTTCGCCCACGGCATCGATGAAGGCATCCAGCGCACGACCAGCGGCAGCTTTGGAGATATCAGCACCGTCTGCAATCTTGTCAATCAGTTGAGATTTATTCACTCTTATATTCCCCTTTTATCGAACATCGCTGCGGCGCTGATTTCCCTGGCCACAACAAGTGGAGGTTTTATAACAAGCCTCCTGATCAGTTGCAAGTGACAATCTGGCGCAAACCCGCGCCACATCACGCATTGCGACTCATCATGAGTACCCGATCGGTGGTCAAGGCTACTTCCGTTGTCCGGTGCATGCAAGCCTTAACCACCCCCCGAATGCGCCAAATTTGCGGCGCATCAACATTTACACGACAGAAACGCGTTCGAAACCTTGCGGATTGTCCTGCAACGCCAGTGCAAGCACCTCATCAATCCAGCGAACCGGATAGATTTCAAGATCTTGTTTGACGTTGGCCGGGATCTCCTCGAGGTCACGTTCGTTCTCTTTCGGGATCAGCACACGCTTGATGCCACCACGGTGGGCCGCCAACAGTTTCTCCTTGAGACCACCGATGGGCAACACCTCGCCACGCAGGGTGATTTCACCCGTCATGGCCACGTCGGCACGCACCGGGTTGCCGGTGAGGCTGGAGACCAGGGCGGTACACATGGCGATACCGGCGCTCGGGCCGTCTTTCGGGGTCGCCCCTTCCGGCACGTGCACGTGGATGTCGCGCTTCTCGTAGAAGTCGCCGTTGATACGCAGCTTCTCGGCACGGGCTCGCACCACCGTCATGGCCGCCTGGATGGACTCCTGCATCACGTCACCGAGGGAACCGGTGTAAGTGAGCTTGCCCTTGCCCGGCATGTTGGTGGTCTCGATGGTGAGCAGATCGCCCCCCACTTCGGTCCACGCCAACCCGCACACCTGGCCAATCTGGTTCTGGTCGGTGGCCTTGCCGTAGTCAAAGCGCTGTACCCCCAGGAACTCCTTGAGGTTCTCCTGGTTGACCTGAACATGCTTGATGCTCTTGTCCAGCAGGATGCGTTTGACTGCCTTGCGACAGATTTTGGAGATTTCACGCTCCAGGCTGCGCACACCCGCCTCGCGGGTGTAGTAGCGGATCACCCCGATCAGCGCCGAATCCTCGATGGTGATCTCGGAAGGCTTCAGGCCGTTGCGCTGGATCTGCTTGGCCACCAGGTGCTGCTTGGCAATGTTGAGCTTCTCGTCCTCGGTGTAACCGGACAGACGGATCACTTCCATCCGGTCCAGCAGCGGACCCGGGATGTTCATGGAGTTGGAGGTGGCCACAAACATCACGTCCGACAGGTCATAATCCACTTCCAGATAGTGATCGTTGAAGCTGCTGTTCTGCTCGGGATCCAGCACCTCCAGCAGGGCGGAAGCGGGATCGCCACGCATGTCCGAGCTCATCTTGTCGATTTCGTCGAGCAGGAACAGCGGGTTCTTCACGCCGACTTTCGCCATCTTCTGGATGAGCTTGCCGGGCATGGAGCCGATGTAGGTACGGCGGTGACCGCGGATCTCCGCCTCGTCACGCACCCCACCCAGGGCCATGCGCACATACTTGCGGCCGGTGGCCTTGGCGATGGACTGGCCCAGGGAGGTCTTGCCCACCCCGGGAGGCCCGACCAGGCAGAGGATGGGGCCCTTGAGCTTGTTCACACGCGCCTGCACCGCCAGGTATTCGAGGATGCGATCCTTGACCTTGTCCAGGCCATAGTGATCCGCATCCAGCACCTCCTGGGCCTTGCCCAGGTCTTTCTTGACCTTGGAGCGGGCCTTCCAGGGCACCTGCACCATCCAGTCCACATAGCTGCGCACCACGGTGGCTTCCGCCGACATGGGTGACATCATCTTGAGCTTGGCGAGCTCGGCCTGGGCCTTCTCGCGGGCATCCTCCGGCATCCCGGCCTCTTCAATCTTGCGATTGAGGGCTTCGAATTCATCCGGGCTGTCTTCCAGCTCACCCAGCTCTTTCTGGATGGCCTTCATCTGCTCGTTGAGGTAATACTCCCGCTGGCTCTTCTCCATCTGCTTCTTGACCCGGGAGCGGATGCGCTTCTCGACCTGCAACAGGTCGATCTCCGACTCCATCATGGCCATCAGAAACTCGATGCGCTCGGACACGGAGGCGATTTCCAGCACCTTCTGCTTGTCTTCGAGCTTGAGCGGCATATGGGCAGCCATGGTATCGGCCAGGCGCGCCGCATCGTCGATCGCCGAAATCGAGGTGAGTACCTCGGGCGGGATCTTCTTGTTGAGTTTGATGTAACCTTCGAACTGGCCGATGGCAGAGCGCACCAGCACGTCCTGATCCTTCTCCTCGATGGGGGCGGACGCGATGTACTGGGCCTCCCCGACAAAGAAGTCGCGATCGTCGATCATCCGCTCAAGGCGGGCACGCTGGCCCCCCTCCACCAGCACCTTGACGGTGCCGTCCGGCAGCTTGAGCATCTGCAGAATATTGGCCACTGTCCCGACGGAGAAAATTTCCTCCACCGTCGGTTCGTCAGTCGACGCATCCTTCTGGGCCACCAGCAGGACTTTCTTGTCCTGCTCCATGGCCGCTTCCAGACAGCGAATGGATTTTTCCCGCCCCACAAAGAGTGGAATGACCATGTGGGGATAGACCACCACGTCACGAAGAGGCAGGACGGGAATCTCGATGCGTTCTGAACGCTCTAGGTTCATATATGTCCTCTCGGCTTGTTATACCGTTGGCAAAGGCTTGGCTGAGTATATGGGGGCGCAAAGATGAGATTCAATCGCCTTGGCCGTAAAAAGCATGAAAGGGGCAAAAAGCCCCTTTATGTGATTAAAAATCAGACAGTTACTCTGAGGCTGCGGCCTGAGTCTCGGGATTGTCGTAGATCATCAGGGGCGCGGAGTCTCCCTTGATCACCGTCTCGTCGATCACCACCTTGCTGACCCCTTTCAGGGAGGGCAGGTCATACATGGTGTCGAGCAGCACGGCCTCGACAATGGAACGCAGACCCCGGGCACCGGTTTTGCGCTCCATGGCCTTGCGGGCAATGGCATTGAGCGCGTCGTCACGAAACTCCAGCTCCACCTCTTCCAGGGCGAACAGCGCGGCATACTGCTTGGTCAGCGCGTTTTTCGGCTCTTTCAGGATCTGGATGAGGGCAGCCTCGTCAAGCTCGGTCAGGGTCGCGACCACCGGCAGACGACCGATGAACTCGGGGATGAGACCGTACTTGATGAGATCTTCCGGCTCCACCTTGGCAAAATTCTCGCTCAGGGTTGCCTTGGCATTCTTGGATTTCACCTCGGCGCCAAAACCGATGCCGGTGCCCTTGACGGAGCGCTGCTCGATCACCTTGTCCAGCCCCGCGAAGGCACCACCACAGATGAAAAGGATCTTGGAGGTATCGACCTGCAAAAACTCCTGCTGAGGGTGCTTGCGACCGCCCTGAGGCGGCACGGAGGCGATGGTGCCTTCGATCAGTTTCAGCAGGGCCTGCTGAACCCCTTCCCCGGAGACGTCGCGGGTGATGGAGGGGTTGTCCGACTTGCGGGAGATCTTGTCGATCTCGTCGATGTAGACGATACCGCGCTGGGCCTTCTCCACGTCGTAGTCGCACTTTTGCAGCAACTTCTGGATGATGTTCTCCACGTCCTCGCCCACGTAACCGGCTTCGGTCAGGGTGGTGGCATCGGCCATGGTGAAGGGCACATCCAGCAGACGAGCCAGGGTCTCGGCCAGCAGAGTCTTGCCGCTGCCGGTGGGGCCAATCAGCAGGATGTTGGATTTGCCCAGCTCCACGCCACCGGACTCGCTGCCGCTGCGAAGACGCTTGTAGTGGTTGTAGACAGCCACTGCCAGCACCTTCTTGGCGTACTCCTGACCGATCACGTAGTCGTCCAGATGGGCGCGGATTTCATGAGGGGTCGGCAGCTCGCTACCATCGCGCTTGGGAGAGATCTCGCGGATCTCCTCGCGGATGATGTCGTTGCACAGCTCGACACACTCATCACATACGTAGACGGAAGGGCCAGCGATCAGCTTGCGCACTTCATGCTGGCTTTTGCCGCAGAAAGAGCAATACAGCAGCTTGTCGCCCTCACCCTTGCGTTTCTCTGTCATTCAGCGACCTCGTTTTATCAATAGAGGATGGATCGTCCTGTTGAGTTTACAACAGGACGGGGTACCCTGCTCAGCCGCGCTGGCTCAGGATGCCGTCAACCAGACCATAGGCAACGGCCTGCTCGGCAGACATGAAATTGTCACGGTCGGTGTCGCGCTCGATGGTGGCCATGTCCTGACCGGTATGGAACGCCAGACGATCGTTCAGGATATTCTTGATTTTCAGGATCTCCTGGGCATGGATCTGGATGTCAGAAGCCTGCCCCTGGAAGCCGCCCAGCGGCTGGTGGATCATCACTCGGGCATTGGGCAGGCAGAACCGCTTGCCCTTGGCGCCACCGGCCAGCAGGAAGGCCCCCATGGAGCAGGCCTGCCCCATGCAGACGGTGCTCACGTCCGGCTTGATGAACTGCATGGTGTCATAGATGGACATACCCGCAGTGACGGCGCCACCCGGCGAGTTGATGTAGATGCTGATGTCCTGATCCGGGTTCTCGGACTCCAGGAACAGCAGTTGGGCCACCACCAGGTTCGCCATGTGATCCTCGACCTGACCGGTCAGGAAGATCACCCGCTCTTTCAGCAGACGGGAATAGATGTCGTAGGAACGCTCCCCTTTCGCGGTTTGCTCTACCACCATCGGGATGAGCGCATTGCGTGGGGATTCAGTCACATCGTTATAGTTCTTGTACATAAGGCATTGTCCCTAAAATAAAATGGCCCGAGTGGAGATCACACGAGCCATTATACTTAACAGTTTTGACCTTAAGTCAAATGTTCTTAGGCAGCGGCACCGGACTTGTTGATCACTTCGTCGAAGGCAACTTCTTTCTCGGTGACTTGCGCCTTGGACAGGATCAGATCGATGGCTTGATCTTCAATGGCCAGGTTGCGCACGCCGTTCAGCATCTGCTCGTTCTGCTGATAGTACTCGATCACTTCTTTCGGATCTTCGTAGGCAGTGGCCATGGACTCGATGATGCTGGTCACACGGGCGTCGTCAGCCTTGATCTCGTTGGTGCGGATGACGTCACCCAGCAGCAGACCAACGCGGACACGGCGCTCGGCCTGGGCCTGGAACAGCTCGGCCGGCAGCTCGGGGGCGTTGCCGCCCTGGAAGCCACCGAAGCGCTGCAGAGCCTGCTGACGCAGGGTGTCGATTTCCTGGGCAACGGCAGCCTTCGGCAGATCGATCTGGTTGGCTTCAACCAGGCCGTTCAGTACCTGCTCTTTCACGCTGTTTTTCAGGGCCTGGGCCAGTTCGCGCTCCATGTTCTTGCGCACTTCTGCCTTCAGCTCTTCAACGCTGCCGCTCTCGATGCCGAAACGCTTGACGAACTCTTCGGTCAGCTCGGGCAGCACCTGCTCTTCAACCTTGTGCAGCTTGGAGGCAAACTTGGCAGCCTTGCCCTTCAGGGCTTCGGCGTGGTAGTCAGCCGGGAAAGTCACCTCGATGGTGAACTCGTCACCCGCTTTCTTACCCAGGATGGCGTCTTCAAAGCCCGGGATCATGCGGCCAGCGCCCAGTTCCAGGGTGAAGCCTTCAGCCTTGCCACCATCGAACTCTTCACCGTCGATGGAACCGACGAAGTCCATGGTCACACGCATGCCATTGGCGGCAGCCACAGCGGCTTCAGTCCAGGTGGCGTGCTGCTTGCGCAGGGTGTCGATCATGTTTTCCAGGTCGCTGTCCTTCACGGTGGCAACCGGCTTCTCGACCTTGATGGTCTCCAGACCGGCAACTTCGAACTCCGGATACACTTCGAAAGTGGCGGTGAACTCGAAATCCTGACCTTCTTTGATCTCTTTCGGATCCATGGTCGGGGCGCCAGCCGGGCTCAGTTTGTTCTCGATGATGGCCTTGATGAAGTTGTTCTGCATCATTTCATCGGCAACGCGGGCGTGAGCCATGGCACCGAACATCTTCTTGATGATGGCAACCGGAGCCTTGCCAGGACGGAAACCGTCGATGCGACGAGTTTTGGCCAGGCCATTCAATTCTTTGCGCACGGCGGCGTCAACGGTAGCGGCCGGTACAGTGATGGTAAGACGGCGTTCCAGACCCTGGGTTGTCTCTACAGAAACTTGCATTCTTTTACCTCGTTCAACTCAGCACTGCGTGCTGACCCTTTATTGCCCCCGGGCAAGCCCGGAGTCTTCCTGTTTATAAAGACAACGACTGTCTTTGTGATGAGAAAATATGACGCGACATTATAGCGGCGTGCAGTGGTCGCGTCGAGCCGCACATCCCCCATCCGGGGCACAGACAGCACAATTTGCGCAAGACTTTCTCCTATATGGGGAAGTCTTGCACCGAGTTCAAGCATTCCATCCGCAATAATTTGCACTGGCTCACTCTTTTTCACGGCGAACGGGCCATTTTGATCGCCATCCGCCGCCAATCGGGCACAAAAATGGCGTGCTGCGACCCAAATTGTCCACCTTCTCGCCTGTGCCATTGCGTCCCCCGGCCGGGCTCGCTATGGTGACAACCAATTTACGTGCTGCTGGAGTCACCCACATGTCCTTTTTCCGCTTCTTGTTCAATCTGCTCTGGTTCGTGCTGGGAGGCGTCTTCATGGGGCTGGCCTGGTGGCTGGCGGGGCTGCTCTGCTTCGTCTCCCTCATCGGGATCCCCTGGGGACGCGCCTGCTTCGTCATCGGCACTTTCACCTTCTTCCCGTTTGGCAAGCAGGCGGTGAGCCGCAAGAGCATGACGGGCCAGAGCGACATCGGCACCGGCGCCCTGGGGCTGATTGGCAACATTCTCTGGTTTGTGCTCATCGGGGTCTGGCTGGCCATCGGCCACATCGCCTCGGCGCTGGCCTGTTTCGTCACCATCGTCGGCATCCCGTTCGGCATCCAGCACCTCAAGCTGGCCCTCATCAGCCTGGCCCCCATCGGCCAGATGATAGTGACCAACCACGAGGCCGAATCGGGCCGCTACATCCGCTGAGGGCCCATCTCAGGCTATCCTTGCGGGTGGAAAAAAGGGCAGACTAGGGTCTGCCCTTTTTCATTGCCCCATTCGAGGTCTTCCATGCTGCCCAGCCATTTTTTTGCCAACCTCGCCCGTATGCGCCTCATCTACCGCTGGCCCCTGATGCGCAACATCCAGCCCGAAAACATCGCCGAGCACAGCCTGCAGGTCGCCATGGTGGCCCACGCCCTCGGCCTTATCAGCAATCGCCTGTTCGGCGCTCAGGTGGATGCCGACCGGGCCGCCGTCATGGCCCTCTACCACGACAGCAGCGAGGTGCTGACCGGGGATCTGCCCACCCCGGTCAAGTACTTCAATCCCGAAATCGCCCGCGAATACAAGAAGATTGAGCTTGCCGCCGAGCAGCGCCTGCTCGGCATGTTGCCGCCTGAGCTGGTCGAGGACTTTCGCCCCCTGCTCGACTCCGGCGCCCAGGACGAGGCCCTCACCAGCCTGGTGAAGGATGCAGACACCCTCTGTGCCTACACCAAATGTCTGGAGGAGCTGAGCGTCGGCAACCGGGAGTTCGAGCCCGCGCGAAAGCGCCTCGAGCAGATGCTGGACGCCAGGATGAACCCCGCCATGCGCTACTTCATCGATGTCTTCGTGGGGAGTTTTTCACTGCCTCTCGATGAGTTGAATGCCCATTGATGCCATCAACACAGCACCGGGCATCATCTCCTCCTGCGTATTACCCCGATAACCGCCACGTCGGGGGTTTCCCCACAAAAGAGTGACAATAAAAAGGGCCCCGCAGGGCCCTTTATCACATCCATGGGCATCAATGCCCCAGTTCCCGGGACGGCACCAGGCCGCTCGCCCGCCAGGCGGGATAGAGGGTCGCCACCAGGCTCATCAGGATGGCGGCGCCGGTCACGATGAGCAAGTCCTGCATGTGCAGCTCGGTCGGCAGGAAGTCGATGAAGTAGATGTCGGGATTGAGGAAACGGTGCCCGATCACCCCTTCGATGGCGCTCAGGATCTGGGTCAGCTTGCTGGAGAGCAGGCCGCCCAGCAGGGCGCCGAGCAAGGCTCCCGCCACCCCGTTCACCATCCCCTGGATGACGAAGGTAAGCCGGATCTGGCCCGGGCTCGCCCCCATGGTCTTCAAGATGGCGATCTCGCTGCGCTTCTCGTTCACCGCCATCACCAGGGTGGAGACGATGTTGAAGCAGGCCACCGCCACCACCATCAGCATCACCACGTACATCACGGTGCGCACCATCTGGATGTCCTGATAGAGATAACCCTGACGGCTCATCCAGCTGCTGATATAGACGTAGTGCGGGAATTTCTGGGCCGCCGCCACCGTGATGGACTGGGCCTTGAGCACGTCGCTCACCTTGAGGCTGAACCCCTCCACTGCGCTGCCCATGCCGGTGATGGCCTGGGCGTCCGCCAGGTGCATGAAGCCGAGCAGGCCGTCGAGCTGGCCACCGATCTCGAGCAGCCCCACCACGGTGAGCGCCTCCCGTTTCGGGTTCTTGATGCCGGCGGCATCCCCCGCCTGGGGCAGCAGCAGGGTGACGGTGTCCCCTGTCTTGACCCCCAGCTTGTCGGCGATGATCTTGCCGAGGATGACCCCGTGTTCCCCCGCCTGCAGCTCGCGAAGGCCCCGACCCGTCATGAAGTTGCCCGCATCGGAGAGATTGGCTTCCAGCTCCGGCAGCACCGCACGCAGCTGGACCCCCTTGAGGGAGGAGCCGTGCTCCAACAGGCCGTCCAGGCGAATGACGGGGGCAGCCGCCTCCACCCCGGGCTGGGCCAGCAGGTAGTCCCTGAGCCTCGGCCAGTCAGGCAGCGGCGCTTCCATGCCGATGAGCTCGCCGTGGGGGACCACGGAGAGCACCCGGTTCTTGAGCTCCCGCTCGAACCCGTTCATGGCGGAGAGGCCAAGAATGAGGGCCATCACCCCGAGGGCGATGCCGATGAGGGAGGAGGCCGAGATAAAGGCGATGAAGCCGTTGCGGCGGCGAGAGCGGCTGTAACGCAGGCCCAGGAACAGGGGCAGCGGTTTGAACATCAGGCGACCTCCGCCATGATGCCGCTCACCAGGGTGACCCGGCGGTGGAGCTTGGCGGCCAGGCTCAAGTCATGGGTCACCACCACGAACGCGGTGCCAAGCTCGCGGTTAAGCTCGCAGAGCAGCTCATAGACGGCGGTGGCGCTGGCATGATCCAGGTTGCCGGTGGGCTCGTCCGCCAGCACCAGGCTGGGTTCGTTGACCAGGGCACGGGCGATGGCCACCCGCTGGCGCTCGCCACCAGAGAGCTCGGACGGTCTGTGGTTGAGACGGTGGGAGAGCCCCACCCGCCCCAGCATCTTGCTCGCCTTCTCGGTGGCGCTGGCCACCGACTCACCGGCGATCAGCAGCGGCATGGCCGCATTTTCCAGCGCGCTGAATTCCGAGAGCAGGTGGTGGAACTGGTAAACGAAACCCAGCTCCTGGTTGCGAAACCTCGCCTGGGTACGGCTGTCCCAGCCATTGATGTCCTGCCCCTTGAACAGCACGGCGCCGCTGGAGGGGTTGTCCAGCGCCCCCATCAGGTGCAGCAGGGTGGTCTTGCCGGAGCCCGAGCTCCCCACCACCGCCAGCATCTCCCCGGGGGCGACGTCCAGCTCGATCCCCTTGAGTACCTGGGTCTCCAGATTGCCCTCTTTGTAGACATGATTGAGGGCCTGGCAGCGCAGCAGCGGCTCGCAGGGGACGGATTGATTCATAACGGGGGCTCCACTTGCACCAGTAACAACAGAAGATGAATTATTCATAACGCAGCGCCTCCGCCGGTTTGACCCGGGCCGCGCGGGAGGCCGGGTAGAGGGTGGCACTGAAACTCAGCAGCACGGCCCCCAGCAGGATCGTCATGACCTGGGCCGGCTCGACGATAACTGGCAGACCGCTGCCCCCCGCCGCCATATAGAGGTTGAGCCCAAGGGCATTGAGCAGAGGATTGAGGCCGAAGCAGAGCGCCAGCCCCGCCAGCCCCCCGAACAGGGCGCCGATGACGCCGCTCGACGCCCCCAGCACCATGAAGATCTTGACGATGCCGGATTCGCTCATGCCCATGGTACGCAGGATGGCCACCTCCCCTTCCTTGTCGGTGACCACCATCACCAGGGCGGAGAGGATGTTGAAGGTGGCGACCGCGATGATCAGCACCAGCATCAGCCCCATCATCCGTTTTTCCATGGCCACCGCCTGGAACAGCTCGCCGCGCTCGCGGCGCCAGTCCTGCCACTCCAGCCCGTCCGGCAACGCGGTCTTCACCACCTCGTCGGCGGCGAAGGGATCGTCCAGCCAGAGGCGGATGCCGCCCACCTTGTCTGCGGACAGGCGCAGCATGCGCTGGGCATCCCCCAGGGCAATCAGGGCCACCTGGCTGTCCACGTCGGCGCCGACCCCGAAGATGCCGGAGACGGTGAAAAGACGCTGGGCCGGCACTCGGCCAAAGGGGGTAAAGCGGGTACCTTCGGTCAGCATGAGACGCACCTGGTCACCGATGGAGACCTTGAGGCGGCTGGCCACCCCCTGCCCCAGCACGATGTGGTATTCACCGGCCTGCAGGCTGTCAAGGCGCCCTCCCAGCATCTGGGCGTGCAAGATGTCATCCTTGGGCCAGCGGGCGGGATCGATCCCCTGCACGCTCACGCCGGTGAGCTGACCCGGGCTTTGCAGCATGCCTTCACTGTCGAGCATGGGGGCCGTGGCCACCACGTGGGGCAGGCGGGCCAGATCGGGCAGACCTTCGGGCTCGGCCTCGATGCGTCCGGCCTGATTGGTCACCACCACATGGGGGATCACCCCGAGGATGCGCCCCTTGAGCTGGCCTTCGAACCCGTTCATCACCGAGATCACCACCATCAGGGCGGCGACCCCGATGGCGATGCCAAAGGTGGAGAACAGGGAGATAAAGGAGACGAAGCGGTTACTGCGTCGCGAGCCTGCATAACGCAGGCCGATGGCCAGCGACAGTGGCTGAAAAAGTCCGGTCTTCAAGGATATCTACGTTGCCAACGAAATAAGATACCGGATAATAAAGGGAAACCGTCTATGACAACAAGGGATAGCCTCCATGCAGGAACAGTTCTTCAGCGTCACCCATGCCACGCCGGTCAATGTGATCCCCATGCCGGCCGACTTTCGTCTGCCGACGCTGGAGGCCCTGGAGGCCGAGTTGCCCGAGCCGTTTCGCATCGCCTCCGCCATCACCTCCATCGATCTGGTGAGCAGCCGGTTGCTGCGCAGCCAGAACGAGTCCATGCACGATCTGGTGGAGATCATCAACCAGCAGTCCCGCAAGATCGACATGATCATGGGCTATGTGCTGGCGGCCCAGGATCACCCCGAGCACCGCTTCCACACCCTGCGCTTTGGCGCCGGGCAGCTCACCTACCTGCACCCCCACCAAGGGCACGGGGAGGCCCCCGCCCTGCACCAGATAGTGCGGCTCAAGATCTTCCTGCGGGAAGAGGCTTCCGCCGTCTACTGCTACGGCGAGGTCGTGCAGCGGGACGCCGGAGAGCACGGCACCCACGTGGTGCTCGACTACGTGCGCATCCGCGAGGATGACCGGGAGCTGCTGGTGCGCGCCAGCCTGCATGTGCAGTCGAAACAGCTCAAGCTGCGTGCCCAGGAACGTCAGCGCTAACCCAGGTCCATGTCAAAAGAACGCCAACAGTAAAAGACTCCGATGATGCCAATGACCCTCCCCGCCTTGCCCGCCAAAGCGGGCCAGAAGACAACGTTCGGCCAGCTGGTCGGCAGCAGCCTGGCGCTGGTTGCCGCCCGCCTCACCCGGGAAGCCCGAAGACCCGTCCTGCTGGTCACCGCCGATACCCCGAGCGCCCTGCGCCTTGAACAGGAACTGGGGTTCCTGCTGGCGGATCAGGATTGCCCGGTGCTGCTGTTCCCGGACTGGGAGACCCTGCCCTACGACAGCTTCTCTCCCCACCAGGACATCATCTCCCAGCGCCTCGAGACCCTCTACCAGTTGCCGCAGATGCGCCACGGCGTGCTCATCGTGCCCATCTCCACCCTGATGCTGCGCACGGCGCCCCAGGCTTATCTCGACAAATACAGCCTGATGGTCACAAGCGGCCAGCGCCTCAACCTGCAGCAGCTGCGCGGGCGTCTGGCGCAGGCGGGCTACGTGGCGGTGGAACAGGTGCTGGAGCACGGCGAATTCGCCGCCCGCGGCTCCCTGCTGGATCTCTTCCCCATGGGGAGCAGCCGCCCCTATCGCATTGATTTTTTTGACGACGAGGTGGACTCCATCCGCCCGTTCGACCCCGAGACCCAGCGCTCCAGCGAGCCGGTGAAGTCGGTGAGCCTCCTGCCCGCCCGGGAATTTCCCACCGACGAGGGGGCCATCGAGCTGTTTCGTGGCCAGTATCGCGAACAGTTCGAGATCTCCCGGGCCGAGGGCTCCGTCTATCAGGAGGTGAGCAAGGGGCGCTGGCCCGCCGGCATCGAATACTACCTGCCGCTCTTCTTCAACCAGACCGCCAGCCTGTTTGACTACCTGCCAGGCAACACCCTGCTGCTCACCGTGGGGGAGATCTACCCCGCGGCCCAGCGCTTCTGGAACGACATCGGCCAGCGCTATGAAGACAGGCGCTGGGACAACACCCGTCCCCTGCTGCCGCCCCAGCAGATCTATCTGCCGGTGGAGCAGCTCTTCGCCGCCCTCGGGGACTATGGCGCCGTGCGGCTGCAGGAGGCGACCGTTGACGGCGGAGCGGGTCAGCAGGATCTGCCCCTCGCCCCCCTGCCGGATCTGCAGCTCGACCACAGCAAGGAGCAACCCCTGCTGGCCCTTGACGGCTTCCTGCAAGGCTTTGCCGGGCGCACCCTGTTTGCGGTGGAGTCCGAAGGGCGGCGCGAGGGGCTCGGGGATCTGCTCGCACGGATCAACCTGCAACCCCGGGAGTTTGCCTCCCTCGACGCCTTCCTCTCGAGCGATGCGCGCCACGGGCTGCTGGTCTGCCCCCTGGAGCGGGGCTTCCTGCTGCAAGAGCCCGGCCAGACGCCCCTTGCCCTCATCACCGAAGCCGAGCTGCTCGGCGGCAAGATCCGCAGCAAGCGCCAGCGGGACAAGAGCAAGAACCTGAGCTCGGATGCGGTGATCCGAAACCTGGGCGAGCTGACCCAGGGCCAGCCGGTGGTGCACCTGGATCACGGGGTCGGTCGCTATCTGGGGCTCGAGACCATCGATGCAGGCGGCCTGCCCACCGAGTTTCTGACCCTGGAATACGCCGGCGGCGACAAGCTGTTCGTGCCGGTCACCAGTTTGCACCTGATCAGCCGCTACACCGGCTCGGACAACCCGCCCAGCCACAAGCTCGGCGGCGAGGCCTGGGTCAAGGCGCGGCGCAAGGCGGCGGAGAAGGTGCGGGACGTGGCGGCCGAGCTGCTGGATGTCTATGCCATGCGGGCAGCCCGTCACGGCTTTGCCTTCAAACACGACCGGGAGGCCTACCGCCAGTTTGCCGCGAGCTTCCCCTTCGAGGAGACCGAGGATCAGCTCAATGCCATCAACGCCGTGCTCGGCGACATGTGCCAGGCCAAGAGCATGGACCGCCTGGTGTGCGGCGACGTGGGCTTTGGCAAGACCGAAGTGGCGATGCGGGCGGCCTTTGTGGCCGTGCACGGCGGCAAGCAAGTGGCCGTGCTGGTGCCCACCACCCTGCTCGCCCAGCAGCACTACGACAACTTCCGCGACCGCTTCGCCAACTGGCCGGTGCGGGTGGAGGTGCTGAGCCGCTTCCGCTCCGCCAAGGAGCAGAGCGCCGTGATGAAGGAGATGGCCGAGGGCAAGGTGGACATCATCATCGGCACCCACAAGCTGCTCGGCGCCGAGCTCACCTTCAAGGATCTGGGCCTGCTCATCGTCGACGAGGAGCACCGCTTCGGGGTGCGCCAGAAGGAGAAGATCAAGGCGCTGCGCGCCGACGTGGATATCCTCACCCTCACCGCCACCCCCATTCCGCGCACCCTCAACATGGCCATGTCCGGCATGCGAGATCTCTCCATCATCGCCACCCCGCCCGCCAAGCGGCTCGCCATCAAGACCTTCGTGCGCCAGCACGAACCTGCGGTGGTGCGCGAGGCGGTACTGCGGGAATTGAAGCGCGGCGGCCAGGTCTACTACCTGCACAACGACGTGGAGAGCATCGAGAAGTGCGCCGCCGATCTTGCCGAGCTGGTGCCGGAGGCGCGCATCGGCATCGCCCACGGCCAGATGCGCGAGCGGGAGCTCGAGCGAGTGATGTCGGACTTCTACCACCAGCGCTTCAACCTGCTGGTGTGCACCACCATCATCGAGACCGGCATCGACGTGCCGAGCGCCAACACCATCATCATGGACCGGGCGGATCATCTCGGTCTGGCCCAGCTGCACCAGCTGCGGGGCCGGGTCGGGCGCTCCCACCACCAGGCCTATGCCTACCTGCTCACCCCCCATCCCAAGCTGATGACCAAGGATGCGGCCAAGCGGCTGGAGGCCATCGCGTCCCTCGAAGATCTCGGCGCCGGCTTTGCGCTCGCCACCCACGATCTGGAGATCCGGGGCGCGGGCGAGCTGCTGGGCGACGATCAGAGCGGCCAAATTGAATCGGTGGGCTTCACCCTCTACATGGAGATGCTGGAGCAGGCGGTGGAGGCGCTCAAACATGGCAAGGAGCCGTCGCTGGAGCAGCTCATGAGCCAGCATACCGAGGTGGAGCTGCGCCTGCCCGCCTTGCTCCCGGACGACTACATCCCGGACGTCAACATGCGCCTCTCCATGTACAAGCGCATCGCCAGTGCCGCCGACGAGCAGGAGCTGCGGGAGCTCAAAGTGGAGCTCATCGATCGCTTCGGCCTCTTGCCGGAGCCGACCAAGACGCTGATGGAGCTGGCCGCCTTCCGCCAGCGCGCCACGGCGCTGGGCATTCGCCGGGTGGAGATGAGCGAGCGCGGCGGCTATCTGGACTTTACCCAGGAAACCCGCGTCAACCCGGCCTATCTGGTCAAGCTGCTCTCCGAGCAGCCGCGCATCTACAAGATGGACGGGCCGACCCGGCTGCGTTTCCAGGTGCCGACCCAGGACAGGGCCATGCGCCTCAAACTGGTGGATGGCCTGCTGGCAGATCTCGCCCGCCATGCCACCCCCTGAGGGGAAGCATGACGTCAGCAGGGCGCGACCTGCCGCCCATAACAACGGGAGCCCCAGGGCTCCCGTTTCGTTGCTGGCAAGGGGCGGCATCTCGCCCCCGGCCCGCCTTCTTGCCTCCCGATGCCTCGGTTCGCCCTCCTGGCAGCACCATTTTGCCGCCGAATCCATCCACTGATGCGATACATTGAGTCATCACCCATCTAAAAAACAGATGGATGTGGGGATGATTGTGGGCAAAAAACGGGTTCAACGCGCCTCGATAGCCCCGCAGATGGCCCGTGCCGTATTTATCCCGCCCACGTATCCAGACCAGGTATCCCGGCAAGGGGGCCACCAGCCATTGCACCGCGACAACCGAGGCGCCGCGTCAGCCCGTCAGCCCGTCAGTCCGTCAGTCCGTCAGTCCGTCAGTCCGTCAGTCCGTCAGTCCGTCAGTCCGTCAGCATATCAACCTGGCTACACCCGCCTGCACGCCAATAAAAACGGGAGCCTTGACGGCTCCCGTGACGAAGGGACGCTGGCCCGGGCTCAGCCCTGGTTGGCCGGATCCTCGTGGGCGGAGAACTCCCGCATGAAGGCCTCGGCCCGCTCCACCATCCTGGTGGACCCGACGAAGTAGGGGGTGCGCTGGTGCAGGGCGGTAGGCTGGATGTCCATGATGCGGCCAAAGCCATCGGACGCCTTGCCACCAGCCTGCTCCACCAGGAAGGCCATGGGGTTGCACTCATAGAGCAGGCGCAGCTTGCCGTTCGGGGAGTTGGTGCCGGACGGGTAGATGTAGATGCCCCCCTTGAGCAGGTTGCGGTGGAAATCCGACACCAGGGAACCGATGTAGCGGGAGGTGTAGGGCCTGTGAGTCGCCTCGTCACGCTCCTGGCAGTATTTGAGGTACTTCTTCACCCCGTCCGGGAACTTGATGTAGTTGCCCTCGTTGATGGAGTAGATCTTGCCCTCCTCCGGAATGCGGATGTTCTCGTGGGAGAGGCAGAAGCAGCCGATGGAGGGGTCATAGGTGAAGCCGTTGACCCCAAAGCCGGTGGTGTAGACCAGCATGGTGGAGGAGCCGTAGACCACGTAGCCCGCCGCGACCTGACGGTGGCCCGGCTGCAGGAAGTCCTCCAGAGTGACCCCGGCGCCCGGTTTGCTGACCCGGCGGTAGATGGAGAAGATGGTCCCGACCGAGACGTTGACGTCTATGTTGGAGGAGCCGTCGAGGGGGTCTATCAGCACCACGTACTTGGAGTGACGGGAGAGCTCGGAATCGAAGGAGACGAAGTCCTCCTCCTCCTCAGAGGCCATGCCGCACACCTCGCCACGGGCCTCCAACGCCGCCTTGAAGCGCTCGTTGGCGTAGACGTCCAGCTTCTGCTGCACCTCGCCCTGCACGTTTTCGGCGCCGATGGAACCGATGATGTCCGCCAGACCCGCCTTGTTGATCTCCCGGTTCACCACCTTGGCGGCCAGGCGGATGGAGCTGAGCAAGGAGGTCAGCTCGCCGGTCGCGGTCGGGTAGTCCGCCTGCTTTTTGACGATGAACTCGCCCATGGTGATCATGTTTCGCATTCTTGTTCCTTTAAGATCGTTTCCGTTGGCCGTTGAAAACGTTTGCAAGTGTCGGCAAAAAAAGTGCCGATCCCCGGCAGCGTTGTTTTGTAACCCAATGTAACGCCTGTTTTTTGTTTTTGCAGCGAATTAAGCCGTTCTTTAAATCGCCAGAAAACCGCGCCACCACGGGCTTTCGGCGTGAAACAAGGGTGCCATCCGTCATCTTTTGGGGGGTTAATTCGTGACAAGAATGCATCCGGGCCGACGCGGCTGCCCGCCTTGCTCCCCCTGGCGCCCGGCAATGTTGCGCCAGAGGCTCCCCTCTTGAGATCTGCCCCCCAATCCCGCACACTGGCTGCGCTTTGGAAGCAAAAAAACATAAGGATATTCAATGAAAAAGTCGCTTATCGCCGGGGCGGTTGCCGCTCTGCTCACCCTCCCCGTCCTCGCCGCCCAGGTGCCTGAAGGCACCCAGCTTCTGCCAGCCACCCAGCAAGTGTTCGTGCGCAACATCGGCACCGAGCCTGCCTCCATCGATCCCCAGATGGTGGAAGAGAGCGCGGGCAGCGACGTCGTCAACGATCTGTTCGAGGGGCTCTATACCCTGGATGGCAACGGCAAGCTGCAGGCGGCGGGCGCCCTTGGCTACGAGCTCGATGCCACGGGCACCGTCTACACCTTCAAGCTCAGACCCGATGCCAAATGGTCCAATGGTGAGCCGGTGACGGCGGCGGACTACGTCTATGGCTGGCAGCGGGCGGCGGACCCCAAGAACGCCTCCAACTACGCCTGGTTCATCGAGCTGACCGGCGTCGCCAATGCCAGCGACGTGGTGCAGGGCAAGCAGAGCCCGGATGCCCTGGGGATCAAGGCGCTCGATGACTACACCCTGCAGATCACCCTGAAAAACCCGGTCCCCTTCTTCCTCAAGACCCTCTCCCACTACACCACCTTCCCGGCGCCCAAGGCCACCATCGAGAAGTTCGGTCATGAGTGGGTCAAACCGGCCAACATCGTCTCCAACGGCGCCTTCGCCCTCAAGGAGTGGACCCCGAACGAGCGCCTCATCGCCGAGCGCAACCCCCACTACTGGGACAACGAGCACACCGTGCTGAACAAGGTGATCTATCTGGAGATCGTCTCCGATACCGCGGCCTACAACCGCTATCGTGCGAGCGAGCTGCACTACACCACCTATCCCCTGGAGCAGTATCAGCAGATCAAGCGCCAGAGCCCGGAGGAGCTGGTGAGCGCCCCCATGCTCGCCACCTACTACTACGTGTTCAACACCCAGCGCAAACCCTTTGACGACGTCAGGGTGCGCAAGGCACTCTCTCTTGCCATCGACCGGGACACCATCACGGAGAAGATCCTGGGACAGGGGCAGCTCTCCGCCTTCAGCCTGACCCCGCCGAGCGTGGACGGCTTCGAGCTCAAACGCCCCGCCAGCGAGCTGATGAGCAAGGAAGAGCGCATCAAGCAGGCCAAGGCGCTGCTTGGCGAGGCGGGTTACGGCCCTGACAAGCCGCTGACGGTGGACATCCTCTACAACACCAACGAGGGGCACAAGAAGATAGCGCTCGCCATCTCCTCCATGTGGAAGCACAACCTGGGGGTCAAGGCGGAGCTCAACAACATGGAGTGGAAGACCATGGTGTCGGCCCTGAACGAGGGTGACTTCGGGGTGAGCCGCTACTCCTGGAACGGAGACTACAACGATGCCTCCACCTTCCTCGACATCATGACCTCCAGCAGCAGCGCCAACAGCGGCAAGTGGTTCAACAAGGAGTACGACGCCCTCCTGGCCAAGGCCCATGACGCCAAGGACCCCGCCGAGCGCAACCGCCTCTATCAGCAGGCCGAGGTGCTGATCGACGAGGAGGCCCCCATCGCCCCTGTCTACTTCTACGTGAAATCACGGCTGCTCAAACCCAACGTCAAGGGCTACCCCTACCAGAACCCGCAAGACCTGGTCTATGCCAAGGAGCTCTATCTGACGGCGCAGTGACGCTGGGCACCGAACCAAAAAGACCGCCTCGATGGCGGTCTTTTTTTATCCTACTTTTCCTGACAGCCCGCCACCGCGAGCCGGGCGCGTCTTCGTACCGTCACGGGCCTCACCAGCAACTGCGCCAGCAGCACCCCCATCAGGGTCATGCCGCCACCGATGAGGTGATAGCTGGTGAGCCGCTCCCCGAGCCAGCTGATGGCAAGGGCGGCCGTCATCACCGGCAACAGGTTCATGAAGATGGCGGTGCGGCTCGCCCCGAGCAGGGCAATGCCCTGCATCCAGAGCCAGGGCGAGAGGGCCGAGGTCGGGATCCCCGCATAGAGGATGAGCCAGAGGGCGCTGCCATCGGGCCAGTGCCCGTCCACCAGCAGATAGAAGGGGGTGAGGAACAGGAGGCTGCACAGCACCTGACCGTAGAGCATGGACCAGTTGTCCAGCCCCAGATCCCAGCGCTTGAGCAGCACGCTGTAGAGCGCATAGGTGGCCGCCGAGAGCAGCATGTAGACGGAACCGATATGGATGCCCTGGGTCAGCAGCCGGGCCGGATCCCCCTGCCCCAACAAAATCGCCAGCCCCAGAATGGAGATGGCGCCTCCCAGCAGCGCCCCCCAGGTGGGCCGCTCGCGCAGCAACCAGATGCTGAGCAGCACCGTCATCAAGGGGGTCAGTCCCATCATCAGGCCAATCTCGGTGGCACCCAGGGTCTGGGCCGCGTAATAGCCAAAGGTCTGGTTCAAGACCATCCCGAGCAGGGCCAGCACCGCCAGCTTCGAGAAACCGGCCCGCAGTTTGCGGCGCTCGCGCCAGGCCCGGTGAGCCAGAAACGGGGTCAGCACAAGGGCCGCCACCATCCAGCGCGACCAGGCGAGCGCCGCAGGAGACAACACCCCGACCGCCAGCTTGCTGACGATGCCATTGCCGGCCCAGATGGCCATGCAGGAGAAGGGAAACAGGAAGGCAAGGGGCATTGCGATATCCAGAATAAAAAGGCGGGTATTGCGCGCGAGTATAGAGAGGCAATCAGGATAAGCAAGCCTGCCAACGCAGGAAGAAGCGCCATGACGCGAACGGTTGGCGCCGCGCCCAGGCGCCATCAACAATCATGCCCGCACAGGGGCGGGCATGAGGGGGACCAGGGTCAGCCTGAGGCGCCTCAGGCGGCATCCATGTGGAGCCTTGAAATCAGTTCATTGACCTCGAGCACCGTCTGGCGATGGGGAATATCGGCTTGCAATGGCATCATCAGCAAGCCCGACTGGAAATCGAAGCGCCCCCTGCCGTGGATGTAAATCCGCCCCTTGAAGAAGGTTTTGACATGTTTTGCCACCATCAGTGGCAGGTACTTCTTGAACACTCTCATCGTTTGCAACCTCTTGAAGTTGTATCCGTATGACAGCAGCTTATGCGAAATAATTCCGTTAAATTTATATAAAAAACCGGAAAAATCGACTCTCTCTTCCCCAAAAAACCAAACTGTAACTTATTATTAACTTTTACCGTATTGTATGCGGTCCTTCCAGCCAGAGCAAGACTCCTTTGCCATCTTGCCATTCGATGCAGGCCAGCCCGGACGTCGCGAACATGGGGGCCCCTGCCGCCGGACAGAGACTCTGGACCAGATACCCCACCAGCGGCAGGTGACTGACCATCAGGATGTTGTCATGCTCCGCCGCCAGCTCCGTGAGGTAGCTCGCCACGAAAGCCGGGTCCCCATAGGGGGTGATGTCGCCGCTCTCCTCGACCTTGAGGGCCTTGGGCAACTCGGGGGCGATGGCCTGCCAGGTCTGTCTGGCACGCAGGTAGTTGCTGTGGATCACCAGGTTCAGGGAGCCTGCCAGTTGGGGAGCCAGCCAGCCCGCCATGTGGATGGACTCTTCGATGCCTTGCTCGGTCAGTGGACGCTGTTCATCAGTCTTTGCGTTCATGCCAGCCTGGCCATGACGCATGATGTAGATTTTCATTACAACCTCGCCCAGGGGGCCTGTTTAAATAGCGGGGGGATCTTACCCCGCCATGCCGGGGGAAACAATTGCGCCACCTCTCAGAAAAGGGTTTGCCTCGCAAGATAGCGGGGTCGATAATCATGTTTAAATTCAAATAAATTCACCGCGAGCCCCTCCCCAATGAGCCCATATGCCAGTCCCAATGACCATCGGCGGTATCACTATCTGGAGCTGGCAAACCGGCTCAGGGTCTTGCTGATCTGTGATCCCGAGACCGACAAGTCCGCCGCCTCCCTGGCGGTGAATACCGGCCACTTCGACGATCCTGCCGATCGCCAGGGCATGGCCCATTTCCTCGAGCATATGCTGTTTCTCGGTACCCGCACCTACCCCAAACCCGGTGAATACCAGCAATTCATGAGCCGCCACGGTGGCAGCAACAACGCCTGGACCGGTACCGAGTTCACCAACTTCTTCTTCGACATCGACAACGGCTTCTTCGAGGCGGGGCTCGACCGGTTCTCCCAGTTCTTCATCTGCCCTACCTTTGCACCGGAGTGGGTCGACAAGGAGCGCAACGCGGTGGACTCCGAGTACCGCCTCAAGCTGCAGGACGACGTGCGCCGCAGCTACCAGGTGCACAAGGAGACGGTCAATCCGGACCACCCCTTCTCCAAATTCTCGGTGGGCAACCTCGACACCCTGGCGGATCTCCCCGGCCGGGATCTGCGCTCGGACCTCATTGCGTTCTACGAAACCCACTACAGTGCGGATCGCATGGCGCTGGTCATGCTTTCACCGGCACCCATCGAGACCCAGCTGGCCTGGTGTGATCGCTTCTTTGGTGCCATTCCGGATCGCCGCCTCGGCCCTCCGGTACTGAGCCATCCTCTCTACCGGCTCGATGATCTCGGCATTCGCATCCAGCTGACCCCGGTCAAGGAGACCCGCAAGCTGGCGCTGACCTTCCCGCTGCCGTGCGTGGATGAGTATTACGACAAAAAACCCCTCACCTTCCTGAGCCACCTCATCGGCTATGAGGGGGAAGGCAGCCTGCTCTCCCTGCTCAAGGGGCGAGGCTGGGTCAATCAGCTCGCCGCCGGCGGCGGCATCAGCGGCGCCAACTTCAAGGACTTTGGCGTGAGCTTTGGCCTCACCCCCCTTGGGCTTGAGCATGTGGACGAGATCATCGCCGCCCTGTTTGGCTATCTGAAGCTCATCGAGCGGGGTGGGGTGCAGGCCTGGCGCTATGAGGAGAAGCGCAGCGTGCTGGAATCCGCCTTCCGCTTCCAGGAGCGGGGCCGGGCCCTCGACACCGTCTCCGGCCTCGTGCTCAACCTGTTCAGCTACGGGCCGGACGATCTGCTCTACGGCGACTACATGATGCGCGAGTTCGATGAGCCGCTGATCCGGCGCTTCCTCGCCAAGCTGACCCCCCACAATCTGCGAGTGACCATCCAGGCCCCGGAAGTGAGCACGGATCGCCTCGCCCGCTGGTACCAGACACCCTACAGCGTCCAGATCATCAGCGAGGCCGAGAAGATCCGCTGGCAGCAGAGTGAACCGGATCCCGCCCTGCACCTGCCGGCGCCCAACCCCTTCATCAGCACCCGCCTCGACGCCCGTCTGCCGGCGCTGCCCGCCGACATGCCGTCCTGCCTCATCGACAGGCCCGGTTTCCGGCTCTGGCACCTGCACGAGCATCAGTTCAGCGTGCCCAAGGGCAGCCTTTACATCTCCGTCGACAGCGAACATGCGGTCAAGAGCCCGCGTCACATCGCCATGGCGCGTCTGGCCGTGGAACTGCTCACGGATCACCTCAACGCCCTCACCTACCCGGCGGAGCTCGCGGGCCTTGGCTACCAGATTTATGCCCATCAGGGGGGCTTTACCATCAACCTCAGCGGCTTTGCCGACAAGCAACCGCTGCTGCTCGACATGATCCTCGGCAACCGCACCCTGGGGTATCCGGATCCGGCCCGCTTTAGCGAGATCAAGGAGCAGCTAATCCGCAACTGGGAGAACCAGTCCAAGACCCGCCCCATCTCCCAGTTGTTCAACCAGCTCACCAGTTTGCTGCAACCCAACAACCCGCCCTTCGAGCAGCTGTTGCGCCACCTGCGCACCGTCGAACTCGGGGAGATGCCCGGCTTCGTCTCCGAGCTCTTTGCCAGGGTGCATCTGGAGGCCCTGGTACACGGAGACTGGACGGCCGCCGAGGCCCTCGAACTCGCGGCCCTGCTGGAGCGCCACCTCGGTGCCAACAGCCAGCCCAGCGCCGAGACCCGCCGCCCCCTCATCTCCATCCAGGACAGAGGCACCCTCATTCGCGAGCAGGGGTGCGATCACGAGGACTCGGCGCTGCTGGTCTACTACCAGTCGCGCACCACCCGGGCGCGGGATCTCGCCTGCTTCACCCTGGCCAACCACATCATGTCATCCACCTTCTTCCACGAGCTGCGCACCCGCCAGCAGCTCGGTTACGTGGTGGGAGCCGGCAACCTGCCCCTCAACCGCCATCCCGGTCTCATCTTCTATATCCAGTCGCCGGTGGCGGGGCCGCAGATCCTGCTGGATGCGGTGGAGGAGTTCATCGATCTCTTCCCGCTCGCCATGCTGGAGTTCACCGAGCAGCAGTGGCAGGAGAGCAAGGCGGGGTTGCAGGCCCAGCTCAGCGAGCGGGATGCCAACCTGCGCAGCCGCGGCCAGCGGCTCTGGGTCAGCATCGGCAACAAGGATCTGGGTTTTGATCAGCGCGAACGGGTACGCGAGGAGGTGGGCAGGCTCAGCCGTGCCGATCTGGTGCGCTTCATCACCCAGCTGAGATCCCGTACCTCGGATCGCCTCATCCTCTGCAGCTATGGCCTGGGCCACGAGCACGACGAGCGGATCACCGGCCAGTTTGTCGACGATCCCAGGGCATTTCGGCTCAACGCCGCCACCTTTGAAGGCTGACCTCCCCTGTTGGCAACGCGCAGACAATAAAAAGCCGACCCCGTGGGGTCGGCTGGAAAAACCATAATCAATTGCGACCAGAGCCGCCAAAAGTGAACATGAGCGTGAAAATCAGACACTGGGTTGATGTTCGACCGGCGTTCAAACCAGAGCTCACCGGTCGGCACCAGCAGTGATTGAGAAACAGCCTCATCTTAGGCATTTCCCTGATTTTCCACGTTGATCTATGTCAAAGGAGGTAAAACAAGCGTCACTTCCATCCTTGGCAGCGGCCTCGCGCCCTCTCAGCCCCGGCGGATAAGCCGGTAAGCCACCTCGTCGAAATAGGAGAGCTGCCCCGAGAGCACCCTGGGGTGATCCAGCTCAGCCCCCCGGCCCAGCACCTCGACACCAAAGTCGCGCTCAAACAGGGTGCGCACCTCCATCTCCCCCACCGAGAACGGCGGCTGCTGCTGCTGCTCGGGCTGATACTCGAGGGTCACCAGCAACACCTGCCCCCCCGCCTCCACCAGGCGGCTCATCAGGGCGGCATACTGGCGGCGCATGGCGCCCGGCAAGGCGATGAGGGCCGCCCTGTCATAGACCAGGCGATAACGCTGCCCGAGCTCCGGAGCGGCGAAGAAGTCCCCCTGATAGATGCGCAGATCGGCGTGCCGGTGGCACTGATAGGGACCCACCTCGCTTCTCTCTGCACTCAGGTTGTTCTCGTCAAAAAACTGGGTAATGGCGAGCTCGGAGAGCTCGAAGCCATCCACTGGATGCCCCTGCTCACGCAGCCAGAGCATGTCCCGGGACTTGCCGCAAAGGGGCACCAGCACAGGGTCGCTCCCTTGCTGGGCTGACCACCAGGATTGCAGCCAGCGGTTGAAATCTGCCTGATGAAAGCCAATCCGGTTCTCTTTCCACTTCTGGTGCCAAAATGCCGCTTCCATCATCTTCCTCTCGTCATCTGCAATGGTGCATCACTATCACAACTTCACCGAAGTGGCGCAAGCCCCATGATCCCGCCCCTGTGCAAGAGAAGGCCCACGATGGGCAGGCCTCAGGCCACGGCCCCAGGCAGGCTTGTCGCCATCGCTGCCAGCCGGGTCAGGATCTGCGCGAAGGTGGGTCGCCGGGAAGGCACCTCAAAGCCGCACTCCCCGGCCAGTCGATGAAGGGGGTCGAGGTCGGCGTCCCCCCCATCACAGCGCGCCAGCAGCTCGGCCAGCAGGCAGCCAAAGGCCCGCACTTCCAGGCGCTCCAGCCGCCCGGCCAGCACCTCATCGGCGCGGTCGTAACAGGAGGCGGCACCAAAGTCACCGAGCAGCACCCGGCCCGGCGCCTCCTGCGACGAGTGAGGCATCGCGGGCTGCAAGGAGTACAGCAGGTTGTGTGCGTAGAGATCGCCGTGGAGGATGCCCCGCTCGTGCAGGTGCCGGGCGGCCGCAGCCACCCCTTGCACCATGGCCATCACCTGGGCCGGGGTGAAGTTCAGATCCACCCCATAGACATCCCGGGTGCAGGAGTCCAGGCTCGGGGGGCCCGCCAGGGTGGAGAAGGCGGGGTCTATCAGGGGCATCACCAGTGCCGGGATGCCGGAGGGATGATCGCTCACTCTCCCCATCACACCGACCAGGTTTGGATGACGACCGGCGGCCAGGGACGCAGTCATCTCGCTCAGGGGCAAGCCATCGCTGGTGACGGCCCCCTTGAAGAGCTTGACCGCCACCGCCCCGGGCCCTTCGGCACTCGCCCACTCGGCGCGATAAATGACGCCGGATGCCCCCTCCCCGAGCACATCCCCCAGTGAGAGCCCCTGCCAGGGGATCTCGGTAGTGAACTCCGATGTGCCGTTCAGACACGCCTGCTCATCACAGAAAGGGTTGCCCGCAAAGGCCAGCCAGGACAGACGCGGCATCGAGGGCAGCCAACTCGGCAGCGCTGGCAGGCGATTGGCGGCGATGCGCAAAAGCTCCAAACGGTGGCAACCGGCAAGCGTCTCGGGAAGCTCATGTAGCCGGTTGCCAGAGAGCATCAGCTTTTGCAGATCAATGCAGCGCCCCAATTCTCCGGGCAGTGTCTCTATCTCGTTGTCGGTCAGGATCAGCCAGCGCAATCTGGCGGGCAGGGAGGCGGCCGGGACGGTCGCGATGCGGTTGGCCTTGAAGCCCACCATGGTGAGCGCAGGGCAGCGCCCCAGCACCTCGGGCAGTTCGGTGAAGTTGTTCTCGGAGCAGAAGAGGATGCGCAGCTTCTTGCATTCGGCCAGCTCGTCAGGCAACTCGCTCAGCTGGTTGCCGGTGAGATCCAGCACCTCCAGGGTCTCCTTGAGGCTCAGGATCTCGGGAGGGAACACCGCGAGGTTTTCAGCAAGTTTGAGGTGGCGGGCGCCACAGAGTTCGCCTGCGCGAAGCTGTTCCAGGGTATGCATGGGATCGTCTCTATCAACATTCGGGCTTGCGGTGGCTCACTGCGGGGCACTCCCCCCAGACCACACAGGAGGGGCATTATAAGGAATGACGGCCAAAGATGGCCGATTTTCTTGCAAAGCCTTCTCTTGCAAAGGCCCCCCATCGCCACACTCCCGCTCCCCGTTGCCATGAACCATCCCGGTCGCGCGCTTGGGTGGTTGATCATTTGATTGGCGCCATATAGTATGGCGCCATATAAAGTCATTCGAGACTCACCATCATGATCACGCTGGAACAGAAACACCTCGCCCTGCTCGAGGATGCAGAGCGCCGCGGACACGCGGACACCCAAAACATGCGCGTCTGCTTTGAGGTGTTGACCCTCGCCGCTGCCATCGATCAGGCGTGCGCGGCGCGCCTGGCCCCTCACCGCCTCTCCGAAGGCAAGTTCGTGCTGCTGTTTTTGCTGCGCGACCTGCCACAAGGGCTGGCCCCCCACGAGCTTGCCGACAAGGCGGGGGTCACACGGGCCACCATCACCGGCCTGCTCGACGGGCTGCAACGGGACGGCCTGTTGGCTCGCCACAGCGACAGCCAGGACAGGCGAAAGATCTCGGTGCGCCTGACAGAGCAGGGCCAGGCCCTGGCGCAGCACCTGCTCGATGAGCACAGCCAGTGGATAGGCTCCCTGTTTGCCGGGTTCGATCAGGCAGAGCGAGAGACCCTGAGTACCCTGCTCAAGCGGGCCTGGCTCAATGTCCTCTCATCCCGGGCAGGCTGCACTGAGGCCACCACAGAGGAGCACCCATGACACGCAGCCGCATCACGGATATCGCCCCCTCACGCCTCGCCCAGCTCAACCGGGGAGAGGCTGAGGCAAGCAACCTGACCGAATGCCTGGCGGTGAATTTTGCCGCCCTGATGCAGTGCACCCTGCCTTCGCTCGGGCCCCAGGCGCTGGCGTCGATGCACGCTGCATCCGGGGAGGGCATTACCCGGCGCATGGCCCTGGCCGCCAGGCTGCTCCTGACCGAGAACGGCACGAGGGATCTTGCGGCGCTCAGCCGTCATCCCTCCGATACCGTGCGGGGCTGGGCCTGTTTCATGGTGGGCGCGAGCGAGGGGCTGTCGCTCAGCGACCGCCTGGCCCTCATTCGCCCCCTCGCCGATGACCCGCACTTTGGGGTGCGCGAGTGGGCCTGGCTCGCAATGCGAACGACCATTGCTGCGCAGCTCGAGGCGGCCATTGCCGCCCTGGTGCCCTGGACGGTGGAGCCGTCCGAGCGACTGCGACGCTTTGCCAGCGAAGCGACCCGGCCCCGCGGCGTCTGGTGTACCCATCTTGCGTCCCTGCGACAAGCGCCGGAGCAGGCCCTGATGCTGCTCGAGCCCCTCAAGGCCGATCCCGCCCCCTATGTGCAGGACTCCGTTGCCAACTGGCTGAACGATGCGAGCAAAGACAGGCCACAGTGGGTCACTGACCTCTGCGCGCGCTGGTCTCGCGAAAGCCCCAGTCCCGCGACAACCCGGATTTGTCAACGCGCCTTGCGCACCTTGCGCAAGGGCCAACTCCCGAAGGAACCCCTATGACCCACTATCTGGCAGAGCTCTACACCCCCACTCCCGCCTGGCTGGCATTGAGCCAGACGGCTCGTCAGCAGTTCTTCGAGGCCATTGGCACAGGCATGGCCAACCTCGCCGCCCTCGGGGTGGAGCCCATCGCCTTGGGCGAGACCGATGCTGCCACCCTCCATGGTGCGCCCCACCCCTTCTTCGCCATCTGGCGCGGGCCGGATGCCGCAGCCATCGAGGCCCTCGTCCAGGGAATAGCCGCATCGGGCTGGCACGACTATTTCGAGACGGTCAACGCCACCGGCGCCGGGGTCCCCCTGGGCGAGCACCTTGCACAGTTGGCCGCCCTGCCCTGCGCAGCTACATCCAGCCCCGCCCTGGCCTGATAACCCCTAAAAGAGCGTTATCCCACCAGGCTTTGCATCAGTGCCGCCGACACCGGTGGCACTGTTTTCCATGCCCTGCCCTTGCAAACCCAGGTCACCACCACCTGGGAAAGCGGCGCCACCACCCCGCTCCCTTCCCACTCACTTCATAAAACGCTGATATCTCCTGATGCCGTGATGGCCCATCGCCGATGGGAAAAGTGAGCAAGATCCGGGTCGTCGTGACGAAGGTTCGCCGCCATAGTGCTTTCAAACCAACAGTGCTTTCAAACCAACAGTGCTTTCGACCCCCAAAGCTTTGAACCAAAGGAGGGTTGAACCAGGAGGGGGTTGAACCCATCCACTTGTCTGCCAACCCTGCATGAGCGTCGCCACCTGGCGCCATGCACATCTCTCGAGGGAACTGCTATGTCATTACTGTCCAACAAAGTCGCCATCATCACGGGAGCCAGCTCCGGTATCGGTCGCGCCAGCGCCATCCTGTTTGCAAGGGAGGGGGCCAGCGTCGTCGTCGGCGCCCGCCGCCAGCCCGAGCTGGATACGTTGGTGGAGGAGATCAGGGAATTCGGGGGCCAGGCGGTGAGCCTGGCGGGAGATGTGAAAAGTGAAACCTATGCCCGCGCCCTGGTGGATCTCGCGCTGACCCGTTTCGGCGGACTCGATATCGCCTTCAACAACGCCGGCACCACGGGGACACCGGGCAGCGTGCCGGGGCTTGAACTGGCGCAGTGGCAGGAGACCCTGGATACCAACCTCACCAGCGCCTTTGTGGGGGCCAAGTACCAGATCCCCGCCATGCAGGCACGCGGGGGCGGTTCCCTTATTTTTACCTCCACCTTCGTCGGCCATACCCTGGGGCTGCCCGGCATGGCGGCCTATGCCGCGAGCAAGGCGGGTCTGATCGGTCTGACCCAGGTGTTGGCCGCCGAATATGGGGCACAAGGGGTGCGGGTCAACGCCCTGCTGCCGGGGGGCACCGACACCCCCATGGGGCGGGCCTTTACCGATACACCGGAGAGTCTCGCCTTTGTGCAGCATATGCATGCCCTCAAACGGCTGGCCCAACCGGAGGAGATCGCCCGCTCGGCCCTCTATCTGGCGTCCGATGCATCCAGCTTTACCACCGGCATTGCCCTGCTGGCCGATGGTGGGGTATCTATTTGTCGCACATGACCTTGTCGCACCCAAGATACTGCGGCTGCCAACTTATCGTGAGAGCGCCTTATGTCTGATTACGCCCGCATCGCCGATGCCATCCGTTTTATCGCAAGCCAGGTGGCGCGCCAGCCCACCCTGGACGAGATAGCGGCGCACGTTCACTTAAGCCCCTTTCACTTCCAGCGGCTGTTCAGCCGCTGGGCCGGGGTGACGCCCAAACGCTACTTGCAGGTGCTGACCCTGGAGCGGGCCAAGGCGCTGCTGCAGGAGTCGCGCCCGCTGCTGGAGGTGGCCGATACCCTGGGCCTGAGCAGCGGATCGCGGCTCTACGATCACTTCGTGCAGCTCGAAGCGGTGACGCCGGGCGAATACAAACAGCGCGGGGCCGGGCTGGTGATCGATCACGGGGTGCACGACACCCCCTTCGGCCAGGCATTCGTCGCCCTGACCCCGCGGGGGGTATGCAACTTCTCGTTTCTCGATGACCAGGCCCCAGAGGCGCCCCTGGCCGCCCTCGCCCAGCGCTGGCCTGCGGCAGAGCTGCGAGAAGCGCCATCGCGCACCCAGGGGGTCATCCACACCATGTTCGATAGCAGCAAGAAGGCGGATCGCCCCCTCTCCTTGCACGTGAGCGGCACCAACTTTCAGATCAGCGTCTGGCGGGCGCTGCTGCAGATCCCGCCCGCCAGGGTGGTGAGCTACGCCCAGGTGGCGAGCGCCGTCGGCAACCCCAAGGCCGCCCGCGCCGTGGGGCTGGCGGTGGGCGCCAACCCCGTCGCCTTGATGATCCCCTGCCACAGAGTCATCCAGCAAAACGGCAAGCTCGGCGGCTATCACTGGGGCGAGACCCGCAAACAGGCGATACACGCCTGGGAAGCGGCAAGGTATGAGTGAACTCGGCCTTTTCTGCCCGGCCTGATGAGGAGAACAGGAATCTTGGTAGTGAGTCAGCAGACAATCCGACTGCGCCAGATAAGCGTGTGGCGATATAAAACGGGGACATAAGAAGAATCGGGGTGCAGATCACCCCCTTTTATTGCTTTGGCAAGGCATGGCGCTCAGCTATGTCACTCCCATCGAATTGACAAAGAGACACGTAGGGTGCAATTTCATTGCACCCTACGGTACTGTAACGAGTAATCAATCATGACATAGAACATTCAGCAGCCAGTTCATCAAGCACTGCGAATACTCCATCAAGATCATCACGATAGAACGCTGTATAATTTGATGTAAATACACATCTCTCGCTAGTATTTAGCTTAAGTCCTCGGATCAGCTCGCGATTTTTAACCCAATAACTCCCCATCGCTATTGGATCCAAACCACCTGAAATTGTTTCTCTGGTGGCAATATAGCCATCGTCATTCCTACCCAAGAAAAATGTACTGCTTAGGTTTGACAAACAGTAATCAAGGAATAGAAATATATTTCTTTCATCGTTATCAGGATTGAAGCATATATCAAATACGTAGTTGTTTACTAACCGAGCGATTCCACCATTATCCCCACTCCCGCTCTCATCGTAATACCCACAACCTACGCCTGAACCATCAGGAGGATTTGAGTTACTAAGTTGATATATAACGAATATTTTTACGATATTACGTGTAACAGCAACTCTTCGAGCGAGTGAATTCTCTTCTGCTAATGTCGGGTCTTGTAATGCCTCTTCTATAAATTTAATATAAGCCGAACCAAGATAAACATCCACTGGCACATCATTGACTTCTGAAAAAAAGTTTTTCTGTTGATCGATATAAGTCTGCTTGAAGAGAAAGAAGACCTCCTGTGAGAATTTTCTCATTTCCATCAAAGCAAGATCTCTTACAAGCCCTGATGTAGGTGCATTATTATCTTGATGAACAATAAGTGCTCTTTGCAAATTATATAATTGACCACCACGATCAGATGAGCACTCTAGCCTAAATATCATGAGGTCATACCAACCAAGAGCACCACGTTCAGAACTTATAAGCTTCCGCAGTATGCCATTACCTTGATAGATATTTTCTCCAAATAATCGCCACGCAATTTCTATGACATTTTCGGAACTATTTGATAGCCGCCGTCCAGACCCACTGCCCCAACCGACGCTATTCAGCAATCGCAATAAAGAGTAAATTGAACGCTGACGCAACCCCTGATCATTATTATTGAACATTGAGTAATGTGGTATGTACGCAATAAGCGTATTTATCGCATCCGCTGCCTGCGTATTTGTGAGTTCATGAGATTGGTTGACTAAAACACGCCAAAATTGATCATGAGAATATTCTCCATTGGTCAACTCAAAATCCGGTAGTGTTAGTATTGACGTAATCAACGAACCATTTTTAACCCGTGCAACTGCTTTTTGGTAAAGAATAAATGTCTGTTGTGGTTCGGGTGTTGAAAACCGAACAATGAGTTTTAGATATGCCTCTAAATTTCTAAAGCCACTACTATTAAAACATGCTCTAGTTCGGCGTTCAGCTTCATCGATATCACTGCTAAAACCAATGTCCACATTACTCACATCAAATAGCTGAGATAATAAAAATCGAGCAGGTCTTGGCAAGTTATCTTTCAATTCTGAAAAAACATTTGAATTTATAAAACCTTTATTTTGGGGATCTTTCTGAACTGAAAATGAGCCACTTCTACCTTCAGTCTCTTCTACATAAATACGTCTAAACAAACCAGGGTAATTAAGATACAACAATATAAGATTGATAAGATCTCTGTTATTGAAATCTGTTCTCCCCAAGTCTGTTTTCTCAATTTGCATTAAGATCATTGCATTAATGAATCGTTTTAACTTTCGTAAATTGCCAACCAAAGGCATATAGTCAGAAGCTAAAACACCATCAAAAATATCTGCAAGCTCATTAAGAATGGTACCGAGCTTGAACATGGTATCAGAAGGAACGAGGCTAAGCTGTTCATTACTATCTTGCCAATTTCGCCGCAAAAAATTACTGAGACTAGAGCTATCTACGAACAGGCTTAACTTTACCGTTACAAACTTTTCTAAAAACTCGCGCGCTCTTTCACCTTCTTCATTATTACCAGTAAGCACTTCGGTGTCATAGCAAAGAACATATGTTGCCTGAGACAGCTTGAAAGTCCTCCTCGTTGCAAACAAAACACTGTTTATTGTTTTCGCGTCCAGACGGTCTAGATCATCAATTACTATAATTACACGTCGATCGATACGGCGCAAAACATCATCAATATCATCGAGAAGTTCATCGATCGTTTCCTGAGAGGGCTCTAGCGAAAGCTTGAACCCGAAGAATGAAATATCTGTTTTTCCTTTGATAAGGCGGGAATATCTCGAAGCTGCCGGTCTAAATTCTGGCGCAAATACCTTGTCTTGAATCACAGCTGATAGATCACGAATTAGGCGGTCAGCAAGATCAGGTTCAGAGGCATAGCGTAACGGCTCGAATCGACAAACAAGAACCTTGTCATCAGCATCTTCCCAATAACGCTCAACTAGATTAATAAAACTCGTTTTTCCTACGCCCCATGGACCATCAACCCCAAAGATCAATCCCGGATTGGAACCACTTGAAAGAACAGTCTCTGCAAACGATTTAGCCTGAAGTTCGTTTGTCAGAATATCGTCACTTCTATCGTCAATTTCTTCATCTGCTATGAAATAGAGCTGGGAAGTCATTTTTTCAGCGCGTGTTCTACTTTGCAAAATTGGTGATAGAAACATAGCGCAGAAAAAAATGAGAATAGCAGGAGCCCAATGTGGATCAGCGGATTGTAACGCTGCATGAAACTTTGCAAACCAAGGTGAGGCTAATTTGCTTGACCAAGCGCCAATAACTACACCTGCAAATAAATCAATACGATAACTACGAACTATACGCATAGCTGCCAAGTGAGCATTTCGCTTGACAGCGTAAAGCAGACAAATACACAAACCAGTTATTATTCCAATTACCTTTAGGCATAGAGAAATATCAACAATTTGCTGTGCGAAGCTAGTTCCCAAGAGAAAAAAGATACGTGCGACTTCAGCTCCAACAAAGCCAATAAAGAGCATCCTCGCGAAAACTAATAACTCGGGCATCTTCATCGCTGAAGGTTTACTCGCCATCGACTTCTCCTTTCGATGTTACTTGCAGTGTTAGGAAATCTACTTTACCACGCAAACGATATGAAAATGAAAAGACACTACTCGGGTGTCTTTCTTATTGTTGGGTGTTGGAGCCAACTGGTTGGAGGCTATGACCCCTCCCCGCTTTGCCCCGTAGCCAAATCAGATCGGGGTGATGGCGGTGATATGGGCCGAACCATCCAGGGATTGGAAGATCTGCACCACGGCTTCCCCGTGGATCGGGTTGGGCAGCGGCACCATGGTTTTGCATTTGAAACGGTAACTGGTACGCCTGCTATCACTTGGGGGGATTTTGAAGGAGTGCTCCCTTCCCATCTTTTGATGCTGGACACAGTGGCACTTAACTTTCTGGGCATAACACTCGTGGATGGCCTTCAGAGGCTATGCAGCAAAGCCTTTCCTCTGCCCGGAGAAACCACAACCTGCCGCCGTGTGTGGATGCGATAGATGAGGTTCTGCCGATCGACTCGGGCACTCACCACGACAACATTGGCAACAGAGCCCTCACCCCTTCGCCAGGAGCAAAATTTTCTCGCAAACGATTGGAAAAAGAAAAGGCGCCTCAAGGGCGCCTTTTTGACAGTTTTGCGTGATCGCAGGGAGAGGCGTTAACCGCTTATTCCCATTCGATAGTTGCGGGCGGCTTGCCGGAGACGTCGTACACCACGCGGGAGATGCCGTTGATCTCGTTGATGATGCGATTCGACACGTGGCCGAGAAAGTCGTACGGCAGGTGAGCCCAGTGGGCGGTCATGAAGTCGATGGTCTCGACGGCGCGCAGCGCAATGACCCAGTCGTACTTGCGGCCATCGCCCATAACGCCGACGGAGCGCACCGGCAGGAAGACGGCGAACGCCTGGCTGACCTGGTTGTAGAGGTCGGCCTTGCGCAGCTCTTCGATGAAGATGGCGTCAGCCTTGCGCAGCAGGTCGCAGTACTCTTTCTTCACTTCGCCAAGCACGCGCACGCCCAGGCCCGGACCCGGGAAGGGGTGACGGTAGAGCATGTCGTAGGGCAGGCCGAGTTCGAGGCCGACACGGCGCACTTCGTCCTTGAACAGCTCGCGCAGCGGCTCCACCAGACCCATCTTCATCTCTTCCGGCAGGCCGCCGACGTTGTGGTGGGACTTGATGACGTGGGCCTTGCCGGTCTTGCTGGCAGCGGATTCGATGACGTCCGGGTAGATGGTGCCCTGGGCCAGCCACTTGGCGTTCTTGAGCTTCTTGGACTCGTCGTCGAACACTTCGACGAAGACGCGGCCGATGGTCTTGCGCTTGGCTTCCGGCTCGTCAATGCCCGCGAGGGCGGAGAGGAAGCGCTCTTCGGCGTCAACCTTGATGATGTTCAGGCCGAAGTGATCGCCGAACATGTCCATCACCTGCTGGCCTTCGTTCAGGCGCAGCAGGCCGTTGTCGACGAAGACACAGGTCAGGCGATCGCCGATGGCGCGGTGCACCAGCATGGCGACCACGGAGGAGTCCACGCCGCCGGAGAGGCCCAGGATCACCTCGTCGTCACCCACCTGCTCGCGGATGCGGGCAACGGCGTCGTCGATGATGGTGGCCGGGGTCCAGAGGCATTCGCAGCCGCAGATGTCCTTGACGAAGTGCTCCAGCATGCGGGCACCCTGACGGGTGTGGGTCACTTCCGGGTGGAACTGCACGCCGTAGAAGCGCTTGGCTTCGTCGGCCATGGCGGCGTGGGGGCAGGTCGCGGTCTGGGCGATGGTGGTGAAACCGGCGGGGATCTCGGTGACCTTGTCGCCGTGGCTCATCCAGACATCCAGCAGGGCATTGCCGTTGTCGGCAATCGCGTCTTCGATGTTGCGCAAGAGGGCGCTGGTCTTGCCAGACTGGCCCAGCACTTCGACCTGGGCATAGCCGAATTCACGCAGGTTGGAGGACTGCACCTTGCCGCCGAGCTGCTCGGACATGGTCTGCATGCCGTAGCAGATACCGAACACCGGCACACCGGCGTTGAACACGTACTCGGGGGCGCGCGGGCTGCCCGCCTCGGTCACGGATTCCGGGCCGCCGGAGAGGATGATGCCGCTCGGGTTGAACTCGCGGATCTGCTCTTCGGTTACATCCCAGGCCCACAGCTCGCAGTAGACGCCGATTTCACGGACGCGACGGGCGATGAGCTGGGTGTACTGGGAACCGAAATCCAGGATAAGGATACGGTGGGCGTGAATGTCTTTAGTCATTTTATTCCTGCATCAGGCTGATGTTGTCACAAAAAGCACGGGATAAAAAAAGGGTGGAAAAACGGGGCGCAGAGCCCCGTTTCATCAGCCCATCCGGTAGTTGGGGGCTTCTTTGGTAATGGTCACGTCGTGAACATGGGACTCTTTCATCCCGGCGCCCGAGATGCGCACGAACTCGGCCTTGGTGCGCATGTCGTCGATGGTCGCGCTGCCGGTCAGACCCATGGAGGAGCGCAGGCCGCCCATCTGCTGGTGGATGATCTCTTTGAGGCGGCCCTTGTACGGCACGCGCCCTTCGATCCCTTCCGGCACCAGCTTGTCGGCGGCGTTGTCGGTCTGGAAGTAACGGTCGCTGGAGCCCTTGGACATGGCACCCAGAGAGCCCATGCCGCGGTAGGACTTGAAGGAGCGGCCCTGGTAGAGCTCGATCTCGCCCGGCGCTTCTTCGGTACCGGCAAACATGGAGCCCACCATGACGCAGCTTGCGCCCGCGGCGATGGCCTTGGCCACGTCGCCGGAGAAGCGGATGCCGCCATCGGCAATCACCGGCACGCCGGTGCCTTCCAGAGCGTCAACGGCGTCGGAGATGGCGGTGATCTGGGGCACGCCCACGCCGGTCACGATACGGGTAGTACAGATGGAGCCCGGGCCGATACCGACCTTGACGGCGTTGACACCCGCTTCCACCAGCGCCTTGGCGCCCGCGGCAGTGGCGACGTTGCCGCCGATGATTTGCAGGTCAGGATAGGCTTCACGGGTCGCCTTGATGCGATCCAGCACGCCCTGGGAGTGGCCGTGGGAGGAGTCAATCAGCAGCACGTCCACACCGGCTTCCACCAGGGCGGCGACGCGCTCTTCGTTGCCGGCACCGGCACCGACGGCGGCACCGACCCGCAGACGGCCACGCTCGTCTTTGCAGGCGTTGGGCTTGCGCTCGGCTTTCTGGAAGTCCTTCACGGTGATCATGCCCTTGAGCTTGAAGTCGCCGTTGACCACCAGCACCTTCTCGATGCGATGCTTTTGCATCAGAGCCACCACCTCTTCACGAGGGGCCCCTTCACGCACGGTCACCAGACGATCTTTCTGGGTCATGATCTGTTCGACAGTCTGGGAGAGATCGATGACGAAGCGCACGTCACGGCCGGTGATGATGCCCACCAGCTGGTTGCCGTCAGTCACCACGGGGTAACCGGCGAAACCGTTCTTGTGGCTCAGCTCCTTGATCTGGGCGATGGTCATGTCAGGGCGCACGGTAACGGGGTCGCTGACCACGCCGCTCTCGTACTTCTTGACCTTGCGCACTTCGGCAGCCTGCTGCTCGATGGACATGTTCTTGTGAATGAAGCCGATACCGCCTTCCTGAGCCAGTGCGATAGCCAGACGGGCTTCGGTCACTGTGTCCATGGCAGCGGAGATCATCGGGATATTCAGCGTGATCGCAGACGTGAGCTTGGTACGCAGGTCGGCGGTATTGGGGAGAACAGTGGAGTGGGCTGGAACCAACAGTACATCGTCGAAGGTCAGCGCTTCTTTGGCAATCCTGAGCATGGCAATATCTCACCGTTGAGGAGTGGGGGTGTAAAATATTGCCGACAAATTTTACTCATGCATTGGGCAGTGGTAAAGAAGTTTTTTGAATTTTTTATGGCGTAGCCCGATTTAACGCCACCAACAGGGCAAAAAACCAATAAATTCAGCCGTAACCATGCCGTTTTTCCCGACAAGATGATCTTTTTTGCCGTTGAGCCCCTTTCTGCCGCCAGTCTCCCGGAACGGCCTTTTTTCCACTCACAGCCGTCAGCCAGACCGGGGGTCAGTTCCCCTGATAGCGGCCCGGCTTGTGCCAGTTCATCAGCATGGCGTTCATGGCCAGCGCACTCAGGGTTGACCAGAGCAGCAGGGGAAGCGGCAGGGTGAGCAGAGAGAGCGCAAACACCAGCACATCCAGCACCATCTGGCTCTTTCCCGCATTGATGCCGGTGCGCCGTTGCAACCAGAGCGTCACCACGCCGGTGCCCCCCACGGAGGCATTGTGGCGCGCCAGAGACAAGACCCCCATGCCGAGGAAGGTTCCCCCCACCAGGGCGGCAAACAGGGGGTGGACATAGCTCACCGTCAGCAGCAGCGGCACCGCCTGGGTGGCCGCCGAGAGGGCGACGTTGACGATCAGCGTCTTGAGGGTGAAGGCGCGCCCCATGGTGACGTAGCAGAACACCATGAAGGGCAGGTTCACCAGGAAGAAGAGCACGCCGATGGGCAGGGTGCTCACATGGGCGATCAGCAGGGCGATGCCCGCGATGCCGCCGGTGATCATGCCGGAACACTTGAGCAGATTGAGCCCCACGGCGATAAACATCACCCCGAGCACCATGCCGTAGACATCGTCCTTGAGGGTATGGGCCAGCCCCCTGCCCGCGGCCGCTGGCTGCATGGTCATTTCACCTTCCATATGACTCCTTAGATCCGATTTGATGGTGGCATCCGTTGCCCGACAACCAGGCCGCGTTGAGGCTGATGGCAGCGACCCGTTCACCTTGCCGTCCCCACCCCCGCCCTTGCGGCCCCCTGCCCCTGACATCGCCATCATGGGCATGACAAGTCACAGCAAAAAGAGCGCCAATCAAAACAAGAGTCCGAGATAACATCAAAAATCGAATTTAAATTCCGCATATCTATCAAGAAACAGATAGATCATGCCAGTCCTGGGATCGACTTCCGAGTCGGATCAGCATGTTTACCCAATCAACTGAAAAACATGTCGCTGTCATCCCTGATTAACCAGGTTTTTCGGTGGATCATGCCGATGGCATGCCACTTTACAGCATGGATGATGCCTGTCATAGGATAAGCCCGAGGGCTATACGGCGTGTTTCTTCGGGGCGGGCTCCAGGGGCGGATGTGGATGGAGCGCACCAATAAAGTGCAATTGCACCAATATAGATCAACCGAGTGGCACAGTTTGCCTTGCACCGCGGCGCAGAGGCGACATGGGCACCGCTTTGCTCACTGCCATGAGCACTGCAATATGCAGAGCATGGAGTGACTCGGGCGGCGGATGCACCACTCCCCTTCCCTCTAGCCCCCTGCCCATGAGCATGCTGGTCGCAAGTCCACAGGTCTGCCCATCCACCAGCCCCCGCAGCCAGAGCCAGAGCCAGAGCCCCATCAGGATGGGGCATCCATTCAGGCATAGGCAGAAGGCAGAAGGCAGAATAAAAAAGTCGGCCCGAAGGCCGACTCGCTGCACCCTGTGACAGGGCTTCCTTACTTGAGGTATTTGCCGTCAGCGCCCACCTTGCCCGGGCCGTTCAGTACCCAGACCCGCGCCGAATAGGCGGGCACTGCAAAGCTCAGGCTGCCGTTGCTGACGCTCTGGCTCGCACCGGTTACCGCGTCCGTGTAGGTGCCGTTCTTCAGGCCACTCAGGTTTATCTGCTGGGCCGAGTTGGCCGCAAGGCCCACGGCGGCGTAGCTCCCTTGGGCGCTCAGATCACGCACGAAGCTGATGCCGCTGCCCCACTCGTTCACCTGGCTCATGGGCGCTTTTTGCAGGGCGGGCACCGCCTTGCGGATCTGGTTCAGGCGCTTGATGTGCTGATAGAGCGGGTGGCTCGGGGTGGCGGGGTTGTCCAGCACATCCCCGTAGTAGGCACGACCGGTCTGATCCACCGTCATGGTGGCCCCGTCGATATCCTGAGGCTTGCCCGCCTGGAACATCACCTCCTCCCCGTAGTAGAGGGTCGGGATCCCCCGCGCCGTCCAGAGCAGGTTGTAGGTCATGGCCGCATTCCCCTCTTCCCCTCCGTAGCGGTACTTGAAGTCGTTGTCCGGCCCCACGTCGTGGTTCTGGAAGAAGGTGATGAGCTTGGTGGCATCCCCATAGACCCAATCCATGGCGAAAATCCCCCCTACCCCGCCAAAGTTCCCCCGGGTGACGTTGTCACGGAAGGTGGAGAACAGCGAGAAGTCCAGCACCGAGAGGCCGGAATCGCCCCCTGCACGGGGATTGGCCGGGTTGGCCGTGGTGCGGGTGTACCACCAGGGGCGGATCACCGCCGAGGCATTGTCATTGGCCAGCTCAGAGCCCCAGCCGGTGCCCTTGACCAGGTTTTCGCCAAAGACGAACAGCCCCGGCTTGTGGGCCTGCCAGTCGTGGACATAGGTCAGCAGTTCGTCCCGCTCGATGTGCTTCAAGGTATCGATACGAATCGCATCCACCCCCATGTCGAGGTACTGACGAATGGCGCCGTTGAGGTACTCCTTGACGTTCTGGTTGCCGGTGGCGAGATCGATGCAGTCTCCCGCCATGTGCTTGCGCTGCAGGGCGAGCGGGCTCTCCCAGTCACCGCCGGACATGAAACCGTCCAGGTGATACCAGGCGGGATCCAGGGTCTGGGCGTCGATGCCGAAGAAGCGGTTGGGGTTGTAGCCTGCGCTCGGCACGGTGGCGCCTGTCTTGGGGTCTACCAGGGGCTGGGTGCCCGCCGGATCGGACTGGCAGCGGGCCTTGTACCAGTCGGGAGCCGCCGGGTTGTCGTCGTCACAGCGGTTGGCACTGGCGTAGTCCCCGAGATTGCCCTGATAGGGACCATTGTTGATGAGTCCCTGGCTCGACCCCGCCGGTACGTAGTATTTGACGGGCAGGCGATCGATCCAGGTCTTGCCGCGCAGGCCGTACTGGCTCGAGTGGTTGAGCACCACATCCTGGATCACCTTGAGCCCCTTGGCGTGGGCCGCCTGGATGAACTCCCGGTAACCCGCCCCCGGCGACTCCAGACGGGGATCGACCCGGTAGAAGTCGTAGGCATGGTAGCCGTGGTAGTCGAGGCCGGAGCGGTTCTCCACCGGCGGCGTCACCCAGATGGCGGTGAAGCCGAGATCCTTGATGTAGTCGAGCTTGGCGATCAAACCCTTGAAGTCGCCACGCCACTGGGGATCCCCCGCCTTGTAGCGATCCCGGTTGTAGTAGTTGTTGCTGGCATCGCCATCATAGAAGCGGGCAGTCAGCAGGAAGTAGATGCTCTCGGCGCGAAAATCGCCGCTCGCCACCCCCTGCTCGCCGATACGGTACTCGAAGCGCTGCTCGCGCTGATTGCCGCTGGCGTCGATGGCAAGGGTGCGGATCACCAGATCGGTGCCGCTCCCCTTGTCACTCGCCAGCAGGGGCTGGCCTGCATAGCGGGCCGATGCCGTGGTGGGCTGGCTGCCGTCCGTGGTGAAATGCACGGCGGGGGCGCTGTCCTGATCGTCGCTCACTCCAAGGGTGATGGACTGGCTGTCCACATAACTCCCCGGGGACGGGGTGGCCGTCACCGTGGGGGCCTGCAGATCGGCCCCGGCCAGCGTCTCCACCTCGATGGCCTTGCGCAGGCTGTCAAAGCAGATGCGATAACTGGTGTTGGCGCTGACCAGGTAATCCTGGGCCGGATACGCCTCGGTCCAGTCCCCCTTGTGGTCAATCTTGAAGCGGGGGTTGTTGCTGCCAAAGGCCTGCTCGGTGCAGAAGGTGGTGCCATCCTCGCTGGTCATGGGGGTGAGCCCCCAGTTGTTGGCCGTGCCCCGGAAGTACCAGCTGTCGCTGCTCTGTCCTGCCCCGACCACCACGCTCACGCTGCTGCTGCCCTTGGCGCCCTGATCGTCGGTGACCGTGAGGCCATAGGTGAAGGTGCCGGTCTGGGTGGTGTTGACGACGATGCTCTCCGTGGTCTCGCCGCTGCTCCACAGATAGCTCGCGATCTGGCCGTCAGGATCCGTGGAGTCGCTGCCGCTCAAGGTGAGCGACGCCCCCTGGGTCACGTTCACCGTCCCCCCCGGGGTGATGACCGCGAGCGGCGGCTGGTTGTCATCCCCAAGGGGGGTGATGCTGTAGGCCAGGGTCTGATCGTTGACCTGGATGCGCACCGTGCCCACGGTGCTCCAGAAGATGTCGCCGCCACTTTTCTCCAGCACGCCGTCGCCGTTGCTGTCGCCAAAGTTGACGGCCCAGTCCCCAGCCTGATCAAACTTGAGGCGCTGGCTCGCCTTGCCATCCAGGTAGGCTTCCACCTGCCACAGGTGATCCCCTACCAGGGTCATGGGGAGGCTGGCCCAGCCGTTGAAGGTGCCGCGCACGTTGAGCTGCGGCAAGGTGCTGGCAAACCCCGAGGCCTCGCAACTGGCCACCGCCGTCGCGCTCACCGCCTGGGTGCTCGCGTTGATGCGGATCTGGTACGCCGTGTTGGCATTGACCCCGTAGTCGGCCGCCGGGTAGCTCTGCTGCCAGTTGCCGTACCTGTCTATCTTGAAGCGCGGGCCGCCGCTGGCATCCCCGCTCACGAAGCGCTGACAGGTATCAAAATTGACGCCGTCCGTCGACGTCATGGCGGTCGCCGCCCATCCATTCGCGGTGCCCCGGAAGAACCACTCCGCCGCCGTGCTCGGCGCCGTGATCAGGGTTCCCAACAATCCGGCCGCGAGTATCCATCTAGCCATTGATAGTCCTTTATTTTCATTGTTTGTGTGTGATGCCGGTGTGTCCCGGCATTCCCCCATCCGCAACGTCCCGCCTTCAGATGAGCCCGACCAGTCTAGAGTCCCCCATGGCCAATTCATGGCCAACGCGTGCAAAATGTGACCACTGTCGACCTCGTCATGGGCTGTATGTGATTGATAGCGCTTTCATTTCCTGGCGCAGAAGTGAGGGGCACCCCCATCGGGGAGAGCAAGATGGCCGCCCTCCGCGATCACCTCGGGCACAGGGTCAGCCCCTGCCTCCTGCACGGCGCCGTTGCCATCGGGGACACTTGCCCCCATGATGCAATCCCCCTTGCCATTCTCGGGCAACAGGGCGGTTCATTCAGGGAGAGACGATGAGACCATCGGATTACGGGAGATTGCTCGCGCTGGCGGCCATCTGGGGCGCCAGCTTTTTGTTCATGCGCATCGCGGCGCCCGCCTTTGGCTCGGTCAACACCACCTTCCTGCGGGTCTTCTTCGCCCTCATCGGCCTCGCCGCCATGTTGCTTCTGCTGCGCACCCCCATGCGGTTCCAGGGCAAACTCAAGTCCGCCATGGTGCTCGGCATCATCAACTCCGGCGTCCCCTTCCTGATGTACGCCATCGCCGCCCTCTGGCTGCCCGCGGGGTATTCCGCCATCCTCAACGCCACCACCCCGCTGATGGGGGCCCTGATCGGCTTCTCCTTCTTCAGCGAGACGCTGACCTTGCGCAAGTGGGCCGGGGTCATGCTGGGGCTGGTGGGCATCGGGCTCATCACCACCACCGGGGAGGTCGACCTGAGCGGACAACTGGCCATCGGGGTGCTGGCCTGCCTCATCGCCACCGCCTGCTATGGCTGCGCCGGCTTTCTGACGAAACGCTGGGTCACCGAGCGGGGAGGCCTGGACGCCAAACTGGTGGCCTTTGGCAGCCAGATAGGGGCCGTCCTCTTCCTGCTTCCCTTCTTCGGCTACACCCTGGCGACCGGCCCCGCCGTCGACTGGGCCCAGCCTTGGGTCTGGGCCAGCGTGCTGGCGGTCGGCTTCCTCTGCACCGCCTTCGCCTATCTGCTCTATTTCAGGCTGATCGCCGATATCGGCCCCCTGCGAAGCCTCACTGTCACCTTCCTCATTCCGCCCTTCGGCATCCTCTGGGGCTATCTGGTGCTGGGGGAAACCCTCACCGGCGGCTTCGTGTTCGGCGGCGCCGTAGTCTGCCTCGCGGTCTGGCTGGTCACCAGCCCCGCCAAAGCCGTCAAGTCGGCCAAGGCACAAGCCTAGGCTCCGCGTCATCTGCCGGGCCCATGGCTCGGCAGATGGGCGCAACTGGGGTAAGATGACCCCCATCGTTTCTCCCGCCCCGGCGGACACCACAGCAGGGCCAGCCTTGAATCACCTCGAACCCGCCAGTCAGAGCAGACAACAGCAGATCTTCACCGTCACCCGCCTCAACAGCGCCGTGCGCATGATCCTGGAGCAGGATCTGGGGCTGGTGTGGCTGACCGGGGAGCTCTCGAACCTCGCGATGCCAAGTTCCGGCCACTGGTACTTCTCCTTGAAGGACATGTCGGCCCAGGTGCGCTGCGCCATGTTCAAGGGCAACAACCGCCGGGTGCCGTTCCGTCCCCAGGATGGCATGCAGGTGCTGGTGCAGGCGCGAGTCTCCCTCTATGAACCCCGGGGCGACTACCAGCTCATCATCGAGTCCATGCAGCCCGCCGGGGATGGCATGCTGGCCCTGCGCTTCGAGGAGCTCAAGCGCCGCCTCGGGGCCGAAGGGCTCTTTGACGAAGGGCGCAAGCGCCCCTTGCCCCGGGAACCCCGCGCCGTCGGGCTGGTCACCTCCGCCACCGGCGCCGCCCTGCACGACATGCTGACGGTGCTTGAACGCCGCGCCCCGGACTTGCCCGTTTTCATCTACCCGACCCAGGTGCAGGGGAGCGCCGCCACCGCCCAGATCGTCTCGGCCATCATGCTTGCCAACCGCCGCGCCGAGGTGGATGTGCTCATCGTCGGACGCGGCGGCGGCTCCCTTGAAGATCTCTGGTGCTTCAACGAAGAGGCGGTGGCACGGGCCATCGCAGGCTCTGCCATCCCCGTGGTGAGCGCCGTAGGACATGAGGTGGACGTCACCATCAGCGACTTTGCCGCCGACCTTCGTGCCCCCACCCCCTCTGCCGCCGCCGAGCTGGTGGCGCCGGACAGGCGCACCCGCGCCCAACGCCTCGTGCACCTGCGCCAGCGGCTCACCCAGGCCATGAGCCGTCACCAGGTCGCCGCCCGCCATGGCTTCGTCCTGCTGCAGAAGCGGCTCGATCATCAGGATCCCAAGCGACGGCTGGAGCAGCAGTCCCAGCGCCTCGACGAGCTCGACCGCCGCTTGCAGCAGCACCTGCGTGATCGCCTGCACCAGGGGGAGCGGCGCCTGGCGGGCCTCGCCATGCGCCTGCAAGCCAGAAGCCCCGAAAAGCTGCTGGCTATCGGCAAACGTCGTCACCAGCTTGCCGAGGAGCGCCTCCATGCTCTCATCGCAAAACGCCAGGATCTCGCCCGCCACCGCCTCGCCATGCTGGGAGCCCGCCTCGACGGGGTCAGCCCGCTGGCCACCCTGGGGCGCGGTTACGCCATCGTGCGCACCCCCTCCGGGGAGGTGATCCGCCGCGCATCCCAGGTCAATGCAGGCCAGACCCTGATCACCACCCTCGCAGAGGGAGCGCTGCGGGTACGGGTGGACGAGGTCGACAACCGCTGACAAAAAGCGGGGGCCTGCACCTGGCCCCCGCCTCCTTTCTGTGCTCCGATAGCCCGTTATACCCGAGCATGACCGGCCATCTTGCCCGGGTGGCCGGATGGTTTCTCGCCCCCTTTGCTCCCCCCCGGTGGATTGCACCTCAGATACTCGAACAACCCGGCCTGCAAATTCACGTTCCAGAAACGCCCCGCCAGGGTGAGGGCGAGACGCTCGGCCGAGAGCCGTGCCAGCCCGTGTCGCTGCCAGGCCTCAAAGAGCGGCATCAGGTGGGAGACCAGCCCCTGTGGCAATTGCGACAACGCCAGCCATCCGGTATCGAGCCCCCCTCGCAGCAGCCCGTCGAGACGGGCATCGGGATTGGGCCTCATCACCATGCCGGGAGCACGCACGCCCTTCGCCTGCGCCTCATGCCAGGGCGCCAGATCCCGGCCATACATGAGGCCGTGGCCGTGAATGTTGCCCCCCGCCCCTGCGCCGAAGGGCAGGATCTCGGCGCCCCACTTGGCCATCTGGTTGTAGCGGCTCTGCTCGGCATCGGTGCGCCGCCAGTGGCTGCAGGAGAGCCGATCCCAGCCCCCCGCCTCCAGCGTCCGTGCCCCGTCGGCATACATGACTGCCCGCTGCTGGCCATCGGCGGCCCAGTCCAGGGTGCCTTTCTCGTCGGCGCGCGCCAGGTTGGTGCCCGCCATGGAGATGAGTTGATAGAGATCCACCCCGTGCACCCCGCTCGCCATCACATCCGCGATATCCTGGCGCCACACGGCCTCATCCTGCCCCGGCAGACCGAAGATGAGATCCGCCACGATCACCGCCTCGTTGTGGCGGGTCAGCGCCGCCAGCCGGGACAGCAAGGTCTCCCTGTCATCGAAGCGGGCCGCCTGCTGGCGCACGCGGGTATCAAAACTCTGCACGCCGAATGAGAAGCGGTTGAAGCCACCCGCCAGGGCCGTCTGCCACTTCTCGTCATCAAAGCCGTTAAGCCGCCCTTCCAGGGTCAGCTCCGCATCCACTGTCAGGGGAAAACGGCGGATGGCGCTGGCCAGGCGGGCGAGATCGCCCGCCGCCATGTCGGTCGGCGTGCCGCCCCCCACATAGACCGCCGAGAAAGGCCGGCTCTGGACGAGCGGCGTCTCGGCTGCCTGGTGCAGCGACCCGCAGAGTGCCTCCATGTAGCGGCTCATGCGCGCCGGATTGGCGCCGTTTTCGAAGAAGTTGCAAAAACTGCAGCGCTTGCGGCAAAACGGGATATGGATATAGAGCGCTCGGGCCTTGGCCTCGCTCTCCTGCTGCCACCAGGCTTGCCAGCCGGCATCGTCCAGCATCAGGGGGGCGGCCCCTCCCCGGCTGGCATGGGCCGACGTCTTGGCGGTGAAGGCGAATTTGAGGGGATCCGGGGTACACAGCCCCGTCATAGTCGAAGAAAGCTGGAGAGTCGTCACTGGGGTTACCCTGCGTAAATAACGCAAATGATAACGAATATCAGTTGCAGATGTTTGTGCTGGATCAAGTCGGGAAGGATTGAGCCGTCACTCTGTCCCCATAAGGGCAACAGCGCGTCAGGCAAGGAAGGCGTGAAACAACAAGGGAAGAGAGCCACTCCCCCACTGGAGAGTGGTGGCACACACAGGATCAGGCGGTTGATTCAAGGCTCCCGACGGGAGCGCCGCGCCGATACCGGCTGACGGGGTCAGCCATTGCCGATGATGATGGCAACCCGGCGATTTTCCGCTCGTCCGGCAGCGGTCGCGTTGTCGGCGATGGGCGCCTCTTCTCCGCGGCCGCGGATATCCAGGTTCCCCTGGGGCATACCCACCGACACCAGGACATCGGCCACCGACCGTGCCCGCTTGAGGGAGAGTTGCTGGTTGTAGGCCTCATCACCGTTGGAGTCGGTATGACCGTCCACCCGAGCCCGGTTCAGTCCGACCTCAATCAGGGCCTTGCCGAGTTTCTCCACCACCTGGCGGGTCTCGGGGTTGAGGGCCCCCACATTGTTGGCGAACAGCACCTTGTTGGAGATATCCAGGGTCCATCCCTCGTCGGTCAGGTGAAATCCCTGCTCCTTCAAGGCGGCGATCTGCTCCGCCGTGAGCCCCTGGGGAGGGCTCTGGCACGCCGCCAGCACACTCAGCAACAGTGCCACCAGGCCCGCTTTGATCGGGTTCAACATGCGCATTCTTATCATCCTTTCACTATTTCCGGTTCAACTTCACGTGCTCGTTTTTCGTGTTTCTCTCTCCTCCCTGCGTTGTCGTTTGGTTTGATACATGGCGTCGTCTGCCCATTGCAGCAGGGCATCCGCCGTCCTCCCCTGCTCGGGATAGCGGGCAGAACCGATGCTGATCCCCACCCCGAGATGGCGACCGTCACTCAATACCACGGGGGTGTTCATCGCCTGCTGCACTCGCCCTATCACCTCGCGCACCTCGTCCTCCCCCTGGATCGGGGTCAGGAGGATGACGAACTCATCTCCCCCCAGCCGGCAGACCAGATCCAGGGGCCTGAGCTGATGCTGCACCCGCCGCGCCACGGCGATCAGCACTTCGTCGCCGATGCCGTGGCCCAGGTTGTCGTTGATCTGCTTGAAACGATCGCAATCCAGATAGAGCAGGGCAAAACCTTCATGCCCCTTGTTGCCTGCCAGAATGGCCTGCTCCATGCGAGCCTCGAACAGAGCACGGTTGGGCAGACCGGTCAGGGGATCATGGGTTGCCTGATGCAGCAGGCTGGCGTTCTCCCGCTTCTGGTGGGCCTGCCAGGCTTCCAGCTCGTCGAGCAGCGAATTGAAATCCTCCCCCAGCTCGTGCAGCTCGGCGATATTGGCCGCCGGCACCCGCTCCTTGAGGGCCCGCTGGCGGCTGACGTTGTAAGCCACCTCGGTCAGGGCCTTGAGGGGTGCCGTGATGGAGCGCTGCATCCGGCGCGCCACATGGAGTGCCCCGAGAATACTGATGAGCAGGCACACCAGGGTAGCCAGCAAGGTCTGCAACAGGAATCGCAGCAGGTACTGGCCGTGACCGACCAGATGCACCCTGGCTATCTCCTTGTGCTCGCGCACCATGGGGAGCGCCACGGGCCCCGGCAGGATCAGGCGGGCCAGGTGCTGCTCCAGGGTGGTCCAGGGGGTAGTGATGTCCCGGCGCCAGCTCGCCAGCACCTGGCCGTCCGGCAGCACTATGCTGGCGCTGGCTATGTCTTCCCGGGAGGTGATGGTCTCCAGGGCATCCAGTGCCGCCTCCTTGTCATGGAAGACCACGGCCGCCTCAGTGGTGTAGCTGATGGCCCGCGCCACCAGCTTGAGGTTGTGATCCGCATAAAGGCGCAGCGCCAGCAGCGCCGTGACGGTCAGAAACAGCCCGGCCATGCAGACGGCAGTCAGGGAGATCATCATGTGGGTGCGCCCCAGACTCTGTCGCAGGGTAAGCCGGGGAGTGGCGTGATGGACCGTCATCGCACCTCCTCATCGGCTCGCGCCAGCTTGAGCACGGCCGGGTGTACTCGCACGCCGCTGCGGGCCAGCGCATCCAGATTGACCCGAAAACGCACCCTCTCCTCCCCGGCCTGCAGACAGAAGACCGCATCGGCGATGCACTCGCGGCTCTGCTCGCTGATGCTGAGGATGGCGTGACCGCGCAGGCGCTCGAACAGGGAGAGGCGCTGCGCCGGTGCCAGCACCCCCAGATAGATGACATCGCAGCGCTGGATCAGCGACTCGTCGTCCATGTCGTAGTGATGGACCTCCACCGGTCGGCCATTGGCCTGCCGTTCGATGGTCAGAAGGGATGACGCATATTCCGTCGGCGCCGTGATGCAGAGCCGAAGTCTGTCGGGCTCGCTGGGCCAGCGGGTGTAACTGAGGATATCGAGCACGGTCTGGCGCACCATGTCGCTGCGCGCCTCGGCGGAGGTTGCCGCCATGGCCTGGTTTGCCAGCATCAGCATGCAGCACAGTGGCGCCAGCCACATCAGTAACCGGAGGTAACAAAACATCTGCATGGTGCCCGCGAGAGTGTCCAGGTCGGCGCCGGGGTCACCCGACGCCCATGATGAGAGTGCCTGCATGGCACCGCACCGAGCTTACCAGCCGGGTGGCCAGCCCCCAGAGGCAAGTGGCACGGTTGCGTCACCGGATGTCGCAGCCGTGCCTGCAAGGCGCTCAATGCCCCTGGCAGACACCGTCCATCGACACTACTTCTTGCCAATCCCATATTCGCGCAGCTTGTTGGCGATGGCGGTATGGGAGACACCGAGCCGCTTGGCCAGTTGGCGGGTGGAGGGGAACGCCGGGTAGAGCCGCTCCAGCAGGCGGCTCTCGAAACGCTTCACCGCCTCGTCGAGCCCCCCTTCGAACCACTCGTCGATGAGCGGCATGGCATCGGCCGCCACCGGCAAGTCCACGTGCTCGGGTCCAATCTCGTCCCCTTCCAGCAGGGTCATGGCCCGATAGAGGCAGTTGCGCAGCTGGCGCACGTTGCCGGGCCAGCGGTAGGCGGTGAGGTACTCGGCCATGTTGCGGGTAAAGCGCGGGCGCGGACGCTGCAGTTCGCTGGCAAAGCGCGACACGAACTGCTGGGCCAGGGCCATGATGTCCGCCTTGCGCTCGCGCAGCGGCGGCAGATTGAGGCTAAGCACATTGAGGCGGTAGTAGAGATCTTCGCGAAACTTCCCTTCATGGACCAGATCCAGCAACTGCTTCTGGGTGGTGCAGATGAAGCGCACGTTGACCCTCACCTCCTGCTCGTCACCGACCCGGCGAAACACGCCGTCTTGCAGCACCCGCAGGAACTTGGTCTGCAGATGGGGGGACATGTCGCCGATCTCGTCCAGCATCAGGGTGCCGCCGCTGGCCAGCTCCAGCACCCCGCGCTTGCCCTCGGTGTTGTTGCCAAAGGCGCCGGGGGCATAGCCGAACAGCTCGCTCTCGGCCACGTTGTCCGGCATGGCCGCACAGTTGAGCGCCATGAAGGGGTGGCTGGAGCGCAGGCTGGCGCCGTGGCAGGCCCGGGCCAGCAACTCCTTGCCGGTGCCGGTCTCCCCCACGATGAGCAAGGGGGCGTCCTGCATCGCGAGCTTGGCTGCCTGGGCCAGCACCTCTTTCATCTTCTGGCTCTCGGCCTGGAGGTGCTCAAAGCCCCCCACTTCCACCGCGTGCAGGGCACTGAAGTGCATGCCGACCCGGCGGGCGGATTTGAGCACCACCACGGCGCCGGCCAGAGCCTGCTTGCCCTTCTCTTCGGCCACGAACAGCGGCATCAGATCGCCCAGGTACTCTTCGCCACCGAGGCTCAGCTTGCAGGTCTGGGGCTTGATCTCCCCCGACTCCAGCCAGCGGCCAAACGAGAAGCCCTTGACCAGGGAGGCGATCGCCACGCCGCGCACCTCGTCCGGTGGCAACGCCAGGGTGGTGAGGGCGGCCTGGTTGGCCTGAGTCACCCGCCCCTTGCTGTCGAGGGAGAAGACCAGGTCCGGCAGCGCCTTGAGCAGGGCCTCTATCTCGTGGTGCTCCCGCTCGGAGGGCATGTAGGGGATGGTCTTGACGTCATAGACGCCGGGAATGCGGCGAATTTCCGGCATCAGATGCTGAAAGTCACGGAACTCCAGCTCGGGGAAATTGAGATAGATGATGCCTGAGGTATCGATTTCGATGCCGCGCAGATCGATGTTGTGCTCCACCAGTCGGTCGAGCAATTCCCGGGTCAGGCCCAGACGGTCTTCACAGCTGACTTCAAGACGCATTCGGCACACACTTCCTAGCTAACATTCTGAATAACGGGATAATACAGACTCGATCCCGCCAGTGCGAGCGCTCCCCCACAAAAATGCGGGCCTGCCCCGCTTTCACCGGGCAGGCCCTGTCTGCGCTGGCGCCAGACGGCGGTTACTTCATCAACGCGTCGGTGCGGGCTGCCATGATGAAGTCGTTGCGATGCAAGCCGCCTATCTTGTGGGTCCACCAGCTCACGGTCACCTTGCCCCATTCGAGCAAGATCGCCGGATGATGGAACTCCGCCTCCGCCAGTTCTCCGAGGCGGTTGGTGAACGCCAGCCCCTCCTTGAAGTTGCGAAACACAAATTCACGACGCAGTTGCAGCTCGCCGTTGACCACCAGGGGCTGCCAGTCGGGGATGAGGTGCATCAGCTCCCCCAGCTCCTGATCGCTCACCCTGGGGGCATCGGCGCGGCACGCCTCGCATCGTTGACTCGCCAGTTCAGTCATTCGGGACTCCTTTCATGAAACATCGTGGGAATGAATACGGGTCAGCTCGCCTGCTTGCCGACAACGGGGGCAAAGCGGGGTGGACGCAGGCCAAGACGACGGGCCTCGGCCACGGCCGCCATGATCCCCTGCCCCTCCAGACCATAGAGGGTATCGAGACGAGGCAGCACGAAATAGGTCGGCTGCATGATGTCGATGCGATAGGGGGTACGCAGGATCTCCAGCAGATCGAAGGGTTGCAGCTCGGGCTTGCCCGAGAGGGCATAGGCGGTCTCGCCGATGGAGGAGAGAATGCCGCCGCCGTAGATACGCAGCCCCTCCTCCCCCTGCAGGAGACCGAACTCCACCGTGAACCAGTAGAGCCGCGCCAGATAGACCCGCTCCTCCTTGCTGGCATGGCGTCCGAGCCGACCATACAGGTGGGTGAAGTGGGCAAAGGCCGGGTTGGTCAGCATGGCGCAGTGGCCGAAGATCTCGTGGAAGATGTCGGGCTCTTGCAGGTAGTCGAGCTCGTCCCGGCGGCGAATGAAGGTAGCGACGGGAAAACGGCGATCAGCGAGCAGCGCGAAGAAGTGATCAAAGGAGATGAGGGCCGGCACCGCTGCCACCGACCAGCCGGTGGCGGGCATCAGGGCGGCGTTGATCTCGCCCAGCTGGGGGATGCGGTCCAGAGGCAGGTCGAGGCGTGCCAACCCGGCCTGGTATTCATCGCAGGCCTTGCCATCGAGCGCCGCAAGCTGGCGTCCAATCAGGATCCGCCAGGTGCCGTGCTCCTCGTCCGTGTAGTGGATCCGGCCCTGCCCATCCGGTTGGCGGGCCGTGTAGAGACTTGCCATGAGTGCTCCCATCCTTCGGGTACCAGCCGCCATCCGGGCGGTCACTGGCCGTTGAGTCATGGGATCACTGTAACGGTTTGCCCCTCAAAAAAGCAGCCGACCCCGGGGTCGGCTGCCTTTGATAATTGTAAATAATTTGTGACATCCATGTCGGGTGCCAGCCACCTCACGACTTGTTGAGATAACCCGCCAACTGGCCGATCAGCCGCTTGCGCAGCTCGCCCAGCTTCGGCTTCTCGTCGGCACACCAGGGGAGCGGACGACAGGCTTCCATGGTATGCATCCCGAGGCGCGCGGTGAGCAACCCGGCCCCGACCCCTTGGGCGGCGCGGGCGGAGAGCTTGGCGGTCAGCTCGGCCCCCAGCAGATCCATCCCTACCTCGGTCACCAGCTCGGTGGCCCCCGCATAGAGCATGTTGCGAAACACCTGGCGAATGAGGCGGATGCGGCTCCAGTAGCCGAGCTCGATGGCATAGACATCGGCGATGTCCTCGATCATCCGCAGGTTGCGCCAGAGCATCAGCATCATGTCGACGGTGGCGAGCGGGCTCAGGGCCACCAGCACAGCGGCCTCCCCCGACCATTTGGCGACGCGGGCCTGGGCCAGCTTGTCCCGCTCGGTGAGCACCAGCTGGCTGTAGAGGGTCAGCACTTCCCGATCGCTGTGGCTCTCGTCAAGCTGGGATAGCCAGGTGCGATACCCTTCCCGTCCCTTGTCACCGCTCTTCTCGGCCAGGGCCTCGCAGAAGGCCTGCCCCTGACCCACCCCCTGATGGGCCAGCAGATCCTCGGCTCTTGAGCGCACATCCTGGCGCCGCTTCAAGGTGCGCAGCCGCAACCATTCGCGCCCCGCCACCCCGGCGGTGCCCACCGCCACCAGGCCGGAGGCGAGCAGCCAGGCGCCGCCCCAGAAGGGGGAAGCGGCAAACTGATCCACCAGAAAAGCGCCAAACTGGCCAAGCGACAGCAGCCCCACCCCGCCCAGCCCCCAGGCCAGCAGACGATGGCGGCGCCGAGGCCTGACGGTAAGCGCGAGTTCCACCTCGGTGAGCTCGTCCAGCGCGTCCAGAGGCTCGAAGCTCTCCTCTTCCAGCCGCCGGGCCGGGGCCGGTGGCTGCGCTTCGCTTGCCACCGAGGGCGCGGGCTCCAGCGTCACCTTGCCTTGCAGGGGAGCGGCGTCATCGGTGCGCCATCTTGTCTGATCGTTCATCGCATTCTCTCCTGTGGGCGCCCCTCGAGCACAGCGGGCCACCCACCCGTTATTCGAGGTGATCCCCGAGCAGGAACTCCAGCGCCGCATCGAGCCGGATATGGGGGAGCGCCTGATGGGCGCTCATGGGCAGCGGGCGAAAGGCCTGAAAATCAAACCCTTGAGTTTTCCACCACTGCGCAGGCGGGATCTGGGCAGGCACCTCCCCCGGGAAGAGCAGCAAGGGCTCGCCCGAGAGGGTAGTGCCACGAATGGCGGGAAATTCCCGTCCGTCTGCCACCCCCTTGCCCACCTCGGTGGCCTTGATGGCGGCGAGCGCCAGGCATTCGGTCTCTATCCCCTCGAAGCGGGCCTGACCCCGGCCACGGCTCACCAGGTGCTGCAGGAGCGACACCAGAGGTCCGTGCTGCTCCGGCGTGACGTGATCGGCCTTGCTCGCCACAAACAGCAGCTTGTCGATGCGCGGGGCGAACAGGCGGCGCCACCAGTTGCTCTTGCCGTAGGCGAAGCTCTCCATGATGCGGGCGATGGCCTGCTGCATGTCACCAAAGCTCGCGGCACCGGCATTGAGGGGCGCCAGGCAGTCCACCAGCACGATCTGGCGATCAAAGCCTGCAAAGTGCTGCTCATAGAAGCCCTGTACCAGATGCTGCTTGTACTGCTCGAAGCGCTGCTTGAAGGTGGCGTAGAGGGTGCCGTCTTCGGGGGAGTGCGTGGGCATCTCCCATACCCAGGGCACGAATTGCAGCAGCGGCGCACCGGCATACTCGCCGGGCAACACGAAACGCCCGGGCTGGATGAGGTGAAGCCCGAGCGCCTGCTTGCAGGCGTGCAGATAATCGGTGTAGCGGGCGGCCAGTTCGCTGGCGGCCCGCTCCTCGAAGGCTTGCTCCGCCTGCCAGAGCGGCGTCAGCCAGCCTGCCGCCAGGGCTTGCAGCTCGGGACGACGCAGTTGCTCCCGCACCTGCTCGCTCCACTGCTCGTAGTTCAGATCCAGCAGAGGCAAATCCAGCAGCCACTCCCCGGGATAATCCACCAGATCCACATAGAGGGTGGAGATCTCCCCCAGGTGCCGACGCAGCGGATGGCGGGTGCGATAGCGGATCTCGAGGCGTACCTCGGCCACCCCCCGGGTCGGCGCGGGCCAGGCGGGCGGATCACCAAACAGGGCATCGAGGCCCCGTTCGTAGGGAAAGGTGGGAATGTGGGCGTTTTGCTGGGGCACCCGGCGAGCACCGAGGATGCGTCCCTGGCGCTGGGCGTCCCAGAGTGGCAGACGACCGTCAATGGCCGCGTGCTCCAGTTGATTGACCAGCGCCGTGATAAACGCGGTCTTGCCACTGCGAGAGAGGCCGGTGACCGCCAGCCGGATGTGGCGATCCCGGACCCGGTTCACCGCGTCAACGGCCTTGTGCTGGAGCACCGACCAGGAGTGTTCGAGTTTGTTGCGTATCAAGGCGGGTCTTCTTCTCCTTGTGATCACATCAGAGAGACGGCCGCGAGGCGGTATCCTCGCGGCTCGGCACGATTAGAGCTTGCTGAACTCCCGTTGCAGGGTGAACTCCTTGGAGGTCACCAGCTTCTCGATTCGCTGCACCCTGGGCTCCAGTGCATCCAGCTCCTGGCCGATGCGGGCAAGGGCCTGATGAGGTGTGACGCCTGCCTGCCAGCTGCGCGCCTTCATCCGCACCTCGGCGAATTCGGCATCCTCCTGGGAGTAGAGGGTGACCGGCTTCTTGTCGAGCAGGAACCAGGCGGCAATATAGGCGGTGAAGGTGATGAAACCGGCGAAGATGAGACCACTGATGGCCAGCAGCCGCACGATCCAGGTCTCCACCCCGAAGTACTCTGCCAGACCGGCACAGACCCCGGCAATCTTGCCTCGCTGGGGATCCCGGTACAGGTTGCGCCCTTCACGACTGACACTGTTCATACCTTGTTCCTCCAACCGGGGACTTCCGCATCCAGAATCGACTCCAATAGGGTTTCGGCCCACTCCGGCTTTTTGCCACGGTCATGACATCTCTCATTGAAAACCGTCATACCTTGTTTCTCCAACCAGGAACCTCGGCATCCAGAATCGACTCCAGGGCGCCGACCCGTTCCTGCATCTTCTCGGCACGCACCAGCAAGCCCTGCAGCTGTTCACGCTCACCATCGGCAAGACCGGCGCCAATGCGTCCCTTGGCGCGGTAGTGCAGCACCAGCCAGATGGGGGCCACCACCACCATGAAGACCACCATGGGAACCATCAATACACCCAGCAGATCTTCCATCTGTTACTCTCCCTGTTTCGGTGCCGGATTGTGCTGGCCCAGCTTCTGGCGCATGGCTTCCAGCTCGCGGCTGATCTGGTCGTCCGCTTCCAGCTCGGCAAACTGCTGGGCGAGCGCCTTGTCGGACTGCCCCAGATCGGCGCGGGCTTCCATCTCGTCGATGCGGCGTTCCATGCGCTCGAACTTGCTCACCACGGCCTGGCTGTCGCCACGGGCCACCTGGCTTTGCACGTTGAGACGGCTGCTGGCGGCTTCGCTGCGAATGGCCATCGCCTTCTGGCGGGCACGGGCGTCTTCCAGCTTGGCTTCCAGCTGGCGGATCTCCTCCCCCAGCTTCTCGATGCCGCTGTCCACCGCCTGCTGTTCCCGAGACAGGGCGTCGGCAAGCTCCGCCTGCTTGCTCTTCTCGATGAGGGCGGCCCGGGCCAGATCTTCGCGCCCCTTGGTCAGGGCCAGCTCGGCCTTGCCCTGCCACTCGGCGACCCGCTCCTGATGGCGGCTCACCTGACGGCCGATCTCTTTTTGATTCGCGAGGAAGCGGGCCAGGTTGGAGCGCTCCTTCACCAGTTCATCTTCCATCTCCTGGATGATCAGACGCACCATCTTCTGGGGATCTTCCGCCTTGTCGAGCAGAGCCGTCAGATTGGAATTGATGATGTCGGCCAGGCGAGAAAAAATGCTCATGATTGTACTCCTGTGATAGGCATCGGGTTGTGTCTCCATTGACAATGGCAACTTGTGTGCCAATCTGGAACAATATTTAACTTGTTGATTTATATGGGCACTCAGAATGCAGTTCAAGTCCAGGGGAAACAAGTGATGATTAAAATAACCAACTTTTGGTAAGATTAACCAGATTTTTCAACTCACAGGGGCAGGGATGACCACGGCTACGGAAAGTCTGTTGGGTGAATCCAACGCATTTCTAGAAATCATCGAGCAGGCATCGCGCCTCGCGCCGCTGCGCAAGCCCGTACTCATCATCGGCGAGCGTGGGACCGGCAAGGAGCTCATCGCCCACCGCCTACATTATCTCTCGGATCGCTGGGATCAAAGCTTTGTCACCATCAACTGCGCCACCTTGAGCGAGAGCCTGCTGGAGACCGAGCTGTTCGGCCACGAGGCGGGCTCCTTCACTGGCGCCGCCAAGCGTCATCAGGGGCGCTTCGAGCGGGCCGACGGCGGCACCCTCTTCCTCGACGAGCTGGCCACCACCAGCGCCCGGGTGCAGGAAAAACTGCTGCGGGTCATCGAGTACGGGGAGTTCGAACGGGTGGGCGGTGCCAAGCCCCTCAAGGTGGATGTGCGGCTGGTGTGCGCCACCAACGAGGATCTGCCTGCACTGGCAGAGAAAGGACGGTTTCGTCACGACCTGCTGGACCGGCTCGCCTTCGACGTCATCACCCTGCCCCCCCTTCGGGAGCGGCGCGAGGACATCCTGATGCTGGCGGAGCACTTCGCCCACGGCATGACCCGGGAGCTGGGGTATCCGCTCTTTGCCGGCTTCTCGCGCAAGGCGACCCAGCTGCTGCAAGATTACCCCTGGCCGGGCAACGTGCGGGAGCTCAAGAACGTGGTGGAGCGCAGCCTCTATCGCCAGGGCAACCCCCAGCTGCCGCTGGCGGAGCTGGTACTCAATCCCTTTGACTCCCCCTGGCGCCCCCGTGCCCGAGGTGACGCCGCCCCTTCCACCGACGCGCCGACCTCGGCAGAGACAACCCCTACCCTGACCCTGCCGCTGGATCTCAAAGGGGCGGTGGCGGAGTACGAGATTAATTTACTCAAGCAAGCGATGCAGCAATCCCAGTATAATCAGCGCAAAGCAGCCCAGTTGCTGGCCCTGAGCTATCACCAGTTCCGGGGGATGCTGCGCAAATATCAATTGCTGGACGGGGATGACAACAGTGGCAACCAGGAGGCGGGCTGATGCCTGGCACCGGGTCTGTGCGCGCGGATAACGCGGCGCACGTCACCCCTGACGGGAGCGCCTGCCCGGCCGCCCCCCGCAACGCGCCCGCCCCCTGGCGGGCAACTTTGTCTGAAAACATGGTTCCAACATGAGAATGCTCACCCCCCTGCTGCTTGGTCTCCTGGTCCTGGTCAGCGGCTGTCAGAAACGCGATGAAGCCTCCAAAACCGGGCTCATCTATTGTGCCGAAGGGGCACCCCGAACCTTCAACCCGCAGCTTGCCAATTCGGATGCGACCCTGGATGCCAGTGCCCGTCCCATCTACGATCGCCTGCTCGAGGTCAATGCCAACACCCTCGGCATCGAAGGGGGGCTCGCCACCCGCTGGCAAAGCAGCGAGGACGGCCTCTCCTATACCCTGACCCTGCGCAAGGGAGTGACCTTCCACCGTACCCCCTGGTTCAGCCCGACCCGTCACTTCAATGCCGACGACGTCCTGTTCACCTGGCAGCGTCTGCTGGACGAACACCACCCCTTCCACGCCGTCTCCGGCGGCGAGTACCCCTATTTTTACAGCCTGGGGCTCGGCAACCTCATCAAGCGGGTCTACAAGAAGGGGCCCTATGAGGTGGTGTTCGAACTGAACCGCCCCGATGCCTCCTTCCTCGCCACCCTGGCCAGCGACTACGCCATCGTGCTCTCCGCCGAGTACGGGGAGCAGATGCTAAAGGCCGGCACCCCGGCGCTGCTGGACAGCCGCCCCATCGGCACCGGCCCCTTCAGCTTCAAGGAGTATCGCCACAACGAGTTCGTGCGCTACCTGCGCCACCCCGGCTACTGGGGCGGCGAGGCCAGAATGGAGCAGCTCATCTACGACATCACCCCCAAGTCCTCCAAGCGCCTTGCCAAGCTGCTGACCGGCGAGTGCGACGTGATGAGCACCCCCTCTGCCAGCCAGCTGTCGGTGATAGACAAGGACTCCCACCTGGATCTGTCGGTGCAGTCGGGGATGAACGTCGCCTTCCTCGCCCTCAATACCCGCAAGGCCCCGTTCAACAAGGTGCAGGTGCGCCAGGCCCTCGCCAGCGCCATCAATGTGCAGAACCTGCTGCAGGCGGTCTATTTCGAGACCGGCCAGAGCGCTGCCAGCCTGCTGCCGCCCCTCTCCTGGGGTTACAACCCCTCCCTGCCCCAGCGCAAGCCGGATCTCAAGCTCGCTCGCCAGTTGCTCAAGGACGCGGGCTACCCCAACGGCTTCGAGATGCAGGTGCTGGTGCAACCCGGCGCCCGTCCCTACAACCCGGACGGCCTCAAGACGGCGCAACTGATGCGCAGCGATTTCGCCAAGATTGGGGTGAGCCTCAAGATAGTGCAGCAGGCCTGGCCGGTCATCGAAACCCGGCTCGCCCATGGACAATATGACAGCCTGCTCTCGGGCTGGATCGCCGACAACGCGGATCCGGACAACTTCTTCCGCCAGTTGCTGAGCTGCGCCGCCGTCGAGCGGGGCAACAACTACAGCCGCTGGTGCAGCCCGGCGTTTGATCAGCTGCTGGACGATGCGGTGACCACCCCGCAGCTCGCCTTCCGCCTGCGCAACTATTACTATGCCCAGTCCCTGCTCAACGAGCAGTTGCCGCTCATTCCCCTGGCCCATGCCCTGAGAACCCAGGTGAGTCGCAGCGACATTCAGGGGCTGACCCTGATGCCCTTTGGCGGCACCACCTTCAACCAGGCCCATCGGGAGTGACCATGACAGATAACCACTCCATCGTCGGGCCATCGGCGCACCGTCCCCAGGAGGCATAAGCATGTTTTTCTATATCCTGCGCCGCATCACCCTGCTGGTGATCACCCTCCTGGTGCTGACTCTGGGGGCCTACCTCCTGGAGTTTCGCCTCATCACCCAGGTGCTGGATTTCTGGCACGGCTATCCTGACTTCCTCCAGCGCATCGCCGCCGGGGATTTCGGGCTCTCCAGCGTTTCCGGCCAACCGGTCCTCGACGAGATCCGTCACTACTTCCCGGCGACCCTGACCCTCTGCCTCGCCGCCTTCGCCATCTCGCTGCTGGTGGGCATCCCCCTGGGCACCCTGGCGGCCCTCTATCAGGGGCGCAGCCCGGATCTCTCCATCATGGCCGCCGGCCTCGTCGGCTATGCCATCCCGGTCTTCTGGCTGGGGCTGCTGATGGTGATGTTCTTCTCCCTGGATCTTGGCTGGCTCCCCTCCTCCGGCCAGATCAGCCTGCTCTACGACGTGCCCTCCATCACCGGGATCGCCATCGTCGATGTGCTGATGAGCCAGGAGCCCTGGCGGGAAGCGGCCCTGCACGACGCCCTGCGCCATCTGGTACTGCCTTCCCTGGTGCTGGCCGTGGTGCCCACCACCGAGGTGATCCGCCACGTGCGCAGCTCCCTCATCGACGTGATGAAACAGAACTACATCAAGGCTGCCGCCAGCCGCGGGCTCTCCCGCCGCCAGATCGTCTGGCGTCACGGGCTCAAGAACGCCCTGCCCCCGGTGTTGCCGCTGCTGGGGCTGCAACTTGGCAGCGTGCTCACCTCCGCCATGATCACCGAGGTGGTGTTCGACTGGCCCGGCATCGGCCGCTGGCTGGTGAGCAGCATCGCGCTGCAGGACTATGCCGCCATCCGCGGCGCCTTCCTGGTGGTGGCAAGCTTCGTCATCTTCATCAGCGTCAGCACCGATCTGCTGACCACCATCATGTATCCGGCACGGCGTAAAGAACTCTATGCAAGACAAGATTGATTGCGGTCTGTGGATGAACCACGGCGGCCCATGGGCCACCGGCGCACAGGCGTGCCCATCCCCTTGCGACCGGCACGGGAGCCTGCATCATGCACGATAAATCGAACATCTATCCGGAGCTCAAGATCCTCTCCCCCCTGGAGCAGACCTGGGCCTCCTACCGGCGCAACCCGCTGGCCATGGCGGGGCTCTGGTGCTTCGGGCTGCTGCTGCTGGTGACCCTCATCGGCCCCCTGGTGATCCCCTACGGCATCGACGATCAGCACAGTAACCACCTGCTGCTCGCCCCCTCCTGGGCCAACAGTGGCAACATCGATTACTTCCTGGGAACCGACGATCTGGGGCGCGACATCCTCTCCCGTCTGGTGGCCGGGGCCAGGTTCACCTTCGGCAACGCCCTGCTGGTGGTGCTCATCGCGCTGGTCATCGGCTCGGCCATCGGCATCCTCGGCGGCATGAGCAAGGGGGTGAAGTCGAGCGTGCTCCATCACCTGCTCGATACCCTGCTCTCCATCCCGTCCCTGCTGCTGGCCATCATCGTCGTGGCCATCCTGGGGCCGGGTCTGTTCAACACCCTGATCGCCATCACGCTCGCGTTGATACCGCCCTTCATCCGGGCGACCTACAACGCGGTCCACGCCGAGATGCAGAAGGAGTACATCATCGCAAGCCGCCTCGACGGCTCTCCGCCCCAGCGGATCATGCGTCTGGCCATCTTGCCGAACATCGTCGAGACCCTAGTGACCCAGACCACCCGCACCCTCTCCGCCGCCATCCTGGACATCTCGGCGGTGGGCTTCCTCGGTCTCGGGGCCCAGTCTCCCCAGCCGGAGTGGGGTGCCATGCTGGCCGATTCGAGCGATCTTATCTATCTGGCCCCCTGGACGGTGACCCTGCCCGGGATGGCCATCCTGTTCAGCGTGCTGGTGACCAACCTGGTGGGCGAAGGCATTCGCGAAGCACTCAAAGAGGGGAACGACTGATGTTGCCAGCCTTGTTATCTATCCCCGCCCCCGGACGCCCTGAGCGACCCGGCTGCGCCCTGAACGGGAGACATTGCTGATGCCTCTGCTCGACATACGCAACCTCACCATCGAAATCGACACCCCCCAGGGCAAGGTCAAAGCGGTGGACAGAGTCAGCCTGACCCTGAACGAGGGGGAGATCCGCGGGCTGGTGGGGGAATCCGGCTCGGGCAAGAGCCTGGTGGCCAAGGTGATCGTTGGCATCCAGAAGGACAACTGGACGGTGCGCGCCGACCGGATGCGCTTCAACGACATGGATCTGCTGACCATGGCGCCCAAGGAGCGGCGCCGCATCATGGGGCGGGAGATAGCGATGATCTTCCAGGACCCCATCAGCTGCCTCGACCCCTCGGAGGAGATAGGCACCCAGCTCGAGGAGGCCATCCCCACCAGCGCCTTCACCGGCAAGTTCTGGCAGCGCTTCCAGTGGCGCAAGAAGCGGGCCATCGCCCTGCTGCACCGGGTCGGGGTCAAGGATCACCGCAAGGTCATGCGGGCCTATCCCCACGAGCTGTCAGACGGCATGTGCCAGAAGGTGATGATCGCCATGGCCATCGCCAACCAGCCGCGCCTGCTGGTGGCGGACGAACCCACCAGCGCCATGGAGTCCACCACCCACTCCCAGATCCTGCGGTTGCTGGACAAGATGAACAAGCTGGGCAATACCACCATCCTCATCATCAGCAACGACATCGCCGCCATCGCGAACCTGACCGACACCCTCAACATCATGTATTGCGGCCAGATGGTGGAAGTGGGGACCCGGGACCAGATCCTGGAATCCCCTCACCACCCCTATACGGATGCCCTGCTCAAATCCATCCCGGACTTTGACAAACTGGTGCGCCACAAGTCCCGGCTCGAGACCCTGCCCGGGGTGATACCGCCGCTGCAGCATCTGCCCATCGGCTGCCGCCTCGGCCCACGCTGCCCCTACGCCCAGAAGCAGTGCGTGCAGACGCCGCTGATGAGCAAGGTCAAGGGGCATCAGTTCAGTTGCCACTTCCCGCTCAACATGGAAGAACCGAAGAAATGAACCGGCACCAGACCCTGATCCGGGGCACCTGCCCGCCCCGTCAGCCCCTCTATCCGGCGAGCACACCCAAGGAGACCACGTCGTGACCGAACCTTCCCTGTTGCAGGTCAGGGGCCTGTGCAAGACCTACCAGAACCGCACCGGCCTGTTCAGGCGCCGCGCGGTGGAGGCGATAAAGCCCCTCTCGTTCGATCTCGAGGTGGGCCAGACCCTGGCCATCGTCGGGGAGGCGGGCTCGGGCAAGAGCACCCTGGCCCGCATTCTGGCGGGCATGATTGAACCGAGCGGCGGGGAGATCGCCATCGAGGGGCAACCCATGGTCCACGGCGATTACCAGACCCGCTGCAAGCTGCTGCGGATGATCTTCCAGGACCCCAACACCTCCCTTAACCGGAAAATCCGGGTCGGCCAGATCCTGGAGACCCCCCTTCGCCTCAACACGGCCCTGAGCGAGGAGGAGCGCCGGGAGAAGGTGATCCAGACCCTGCGCATGGTGGGCATGCTGCCCGACCACGCCCTCTTCTATCCGCAGATGCTCTCCGCCGGCCAGCAGCAGCGAGTGGGGCTGGCACGGGCGCTCATCCTCAATCCCAAGATAGTGGTGGCTGACGAGGCACTCTCGACCCTGGATATCTCGGTACGCTCCCAGATCATCAACCTGCTGCTGGAGATGCAGGAGACCATGGGGCTGAGCTATGTGCTGGTGGCCAACGATCTGGGGATCGTCAGCCACATCAGCGACGAGGTGCTGGTGATGCACGAAGGGCGTGTGGTGGAGCGCGGCAAGACCTTGCGGGTCTTCGCCGACCCCCAGCACGATGTCACCCGCCGCCTCATTCAGAACTACAACAACGAATACCGCCGCTGATCCCGCGGCGCGTTTCCCCTTGTGCCAGACATAAAAAAACCCGGCCTGATGTCTCATCAGTCGCCGGGGGATTGCGCTCAAAAAGTGATTGCGTCGCTCGTAGTAGGAACAGGGGAATGGTAGGCAGCCCCCGTCACCTCAACAACTGTCAGATCTGACAGGCAGTCCGCTATGGAACCGGAATTGCGGATCCGGCGAACAGATGAGCTCGGCCTCCAGGCGACCGAAGAAGGCCACCCGCTCGCTGATGTCTTCGTCTGCGAACGTCTGTGCCAGGGCCAGGTAGTCCTGATAGTGACGCGCCTCCGAGCGCAGCAGGGAGACATAGAAGCGGCCAAGCTCCTCGTCCAGATGAGGGGCCAGCCTGGCAAAACGCTCGCAGGATCGCGCTTCGATATAGGCACCGATGATCATCTTGTCCACCACGGCCGCCGGCTCGTAGGTGCGCACATGGGTCAGCAGGCTGCGGGCATAGCGGGAGGCGGTGACGGGACCATAGGGGATGCCCCGTGCGGCCATGATCTCCAGCACCTGCTCGAAGTGGTGCAGCTCCTCCTGGATGAGGCGCACCATGGGGAACAGCAGGGGATTGCGCTCCAGCTCGGCAAACACGCTCCTGTCTGATTCGCCCATGGTGCGCTTGCCGAGGATCTCCGCCTTCTCCGGCAAGGCATCGAGCTCCCGGTAGAAGGTCAGCTTGGGCAGCAGGTGACGCTTCTCCTTGGGCAGGCAGTAGCGGCGCACCAGGCTGTGGGCGGTGAGTGCCGCCTTGTTCTCGCAGTTGGCGTGATCGATAAGCAGGGTCGGCAACTGGGCGGGATCCCGCGCCATTTCCACCCACTCATCCGGGGTCTCGCAATGCAGGAACTGGCGAACGGGGGCTAACAGGTCATCCATCTGAACTCTCATCTGTTGATACGACACGCGGCGCCTGGCGCCGGGGGGCCTATGCTAACGGATCCCGCCCGGCCTGCCCACCGCCATCATGGCTCAGCCCTTCAGACGCCTGAGGGAGTCGCGGCGGATCAGGGTGCCGCTGAAGGCGGGCAGTGCGTCCCGGCTCCCCTCCTCCACCATGGTGATCAGGCGGTTGATGGTCTCCTGGATCATCCCGTTCACCGGCATCTTGACGCTCGACAGCGCGGGAATGACGTAAGGGGCCAGGGGAATGTCGTCAAACCCCACCACCGAAACCTCGTCAGGCACCATCACACCGGCTTCGTGCAGCCGTTTGATGGCCCCGATCGCCATGTCATCGTTGCTGGCCACCAGGGCGCTGAAGCGAGCGCCTCGCGCCAGCAAGGTCGAGACGGCGGCCGCGCCACAGGCGGGGGTCCATTTGCCGGGGGCGATCAAGGTCTCCTGCACGGGGATGCCGTGCCGGATCAGCGCCTGTTGGTAACCGGCCAGGCGCTCGGCGCCGGTGGGGGAATCCGCAGAGCCTGCGATGAAGGCGATCTCCCTGTGCCCCATGGCCACCAGCTTGTCCACCACCGCCTCCGCCGCCGCCTGCTGATCCGCATAGACGCAGTGGGCCGGATGGCGGCTCAGACGCCGGTTGAGCACCATGATGGGCTGCTCATGCTGCTCGATGATCTCGTCCATCTCCTCCACCCCAAGAAAGCGCGGATAGATGATGACGCCATCGCAACGGGAATCGAGCAGATACTGGATGGCCTGGCGCTCCTCGTCGGCGCTGTGCTTGCCGTCCGCCAGTATGAGCTGGCGCCCGCGATCCTCGGTCATCCGCGCCACCTGGGAGAGCAGCTCGCCGAAGTAGACGCCGTGGTAGAGGGTGTTGGTGACCACCAGTCCCAGGGTCCGGGTATGCCTGGTCGCCAGCTGCCTCGCCACCAGGTTGGGGCGATAGCCGCACTCCTCGATGGCCTGCTGCACCCGGTCCCGGGTCTCCTGGCTGGTGTAACCGTTGCCCGACAACACCCGGGAGACCGTCGCCTTCGACACCCCTGCCCGCCTTGCCACCTCCAGCATCGTCGTCATTGTGTTCTCCCTTGCTCGTAACGGGGCGCAGTGTACTGCACCGACCCCGGCTTGTCGTCGCACGAATGGCGTGCAGGCCCGAGTTCAGTGATCCCATTCACGGATCCGGACGCTCGCTGCACAAGATGCTTGTCTCCCGCGCTCAGGCCGCGCACTCTATGTGGAACCGGTTCCACATTCAGTTTCATGCGCGTTCCCGCCCTTCGCGGCGGCGGGGGCGAGCAGGCCCACTTGGTTAAAAGGATCTACCTCGATGTCAAAAAACTATGCGGCTCTGGCCGGTACCGTCATCACCGCACTCGGCGGCGCCGACAATGTCGTCGCCGTGACCCACTGCATGACGCGGCTGCGCTTTGTGCTCGGTGATCCCGCCCGGGTCAATGGCCCTGCCCTCAAGGCCATCACCGGCGTGCTCGGGGTGGTGCAGGCGGACAACCAGTGCCAGGTGATCATCGGCAACACCGTCTCCCACGCCTATCGCGAGGTGCTGGCCCTGCTGCCCCAGGGCGGCGGGCAGACTCGGCTTGCGGAGGCTTCCGCTGGCTGGAGCCTACGCCGCATGGGCGCCGCCATCCTCGACGCCCTGATCGGCACCATGTCCCCCCTCATCCCGGCCATCATCGGCGGCTCCATGCTCAAGCTGCTGGCCATGGTGCTGGAGATGACCGGCGTGCTGGAGAAAGGCTCCTCGACCCTCACCATCCTCACGGTGGCCGGGGATGGGGCCTTCTTCTTCCTGCCCCTGATGGTGGCCGCCTCCGCCGCCGTCAAGTTCAAGACCAACATGTCTCTGGCCATCGCCATCGCAGGCGTGCTGGTGCACCCCAGCTTCATCGAGCTGATGGCCAGAGCCGCCGAAGGGGAGCAGGTGACCTTCGCCCTGGTCCCGGTGACCGCGGTCAAATACACCTACACCGTCATTCCGGCCCTGGTGATGACCTGGTGCCTCTCCTACATCGAGGGCTGGGTCGACCGCATCACCCCGGCGGTCACCAAGAACTTCCTCAAACCCATGCTGATCGTGCTGATCGCGGCGCCGCTGGCCATCCTCTTCATCGGCCCCGTCGGCATCTGGATTGGCACCGCCATCTCCGGCCTGGTCTACACGGTCCACGACTACCTGGGCTGGCTGTCGGTGGCCATCATGGGGGCGCTCTGGCCCCTGCTGGTGATGACCGGCATGCACCGCGTCTTCACCCCGACCATCATCCAGACCATCGCCGAGACCGGCAAGGAAGGCATGGTCATGCCCTCCGAAATCGGCGCCAATCTCTCTCTTGGCGGCTCGTCCCTGGCGGTGGCCTGGCGCACCCGTAACCCGGAACTGCGCCAGACGGCGCTCGCGGCGGCTGCCTCCGCCATCATGGCGGGGATCTCCGAACCCGCGCTCTACGGTGTGGCCCTGCGCCTCAAGCGTCCGCTCATCGCGAGCCTCATCAGCGGCTTTGTCTGCGGTGCCGTCGCCGGCATGGCGGGGCTCGCCAGCCACTCCATGGCCGCCCCCGGGCTCTTTACCAGCGTGCAGTTCTTCGATCCGGCCAACCCCATGACCATCGCCTGGGTGTTCGGCGTGATGGCCCTCTCCGTGGTGCTCTCCTTCGTGCTGACCCTGGTGATGGGGTTCGAGGACATCCCGGTCGAGAGCCCGGCCCCCCGCGCCGAGCCCGTGCAACCCGTCGCCACCAGCCAGGCGCAGGCCGGACTGTGACACCCCATTCAGACATGACAAGAGGTAACCAATGTCGTTAACAAGATTTCCCGAGGGCTTTCTCTGGGGCGGTGCCCTGGCCGCCAATCAGGCGGAGGGCGGCTATCTCGAGGGGGGCAAGGGGCTGACCACGGTAGACATGATCCCCCATGGCCCGCGCCGCATGGCGGTCAAACTCGGCCAGGAGAAGCGCATCACCCTGCAAGATGACGAGTTCTACCCAAGCCACGGGGCTATCGATTTCTATCACCGCTATCGGGAGGATATCGCCCTGATGGCCGAGATGGGCTTCACCGTGTTTCGCACCTCCATCGCCTGGGCCCGTCTCTACCCCAGGGGGGACGAGCGCGAGCCCAATGCCGAGGGCATCGCCTTCTACCGCGCGGTGTTCGAGGAGTGCAGAAAGTACAACATCGAGCCCCTGGTGACCCTGTGCCACTTCGATGTGCCCATGCACCTGGTGACCGAGTACGGCTCCTGGCGCAACCGCCAGATGGTGGAGTTTTTCACCCGCTACGCCCGCACCTGCTTCGAGCAGTTCGACGGCCTGGTGAAGTACTGGCTCACCTTCAACGAGATCAACATCCTGCTGCACAGCCCCTTCTCCGGGGCGGGGCTGGTGTTCGAGCAAGGGGAGCACCAGGATCAGGTGAAGTATCAGGCCGCCCACCACGAGCTGGTGGCCAGCGCCCTGGCGACCCGGATCGCCCACGAGGTGAACCCGGCCAACCAGGTGGGCTGCATGCTGGCGGGGGGCAACTTCTACCCCTACTCCTGCAAGCCCGCCGACGTCTGGACCGCCCTCCAGAAAGATCGGGAGAACCTCCTCTTCATCGACGTGCAGGCCAGGGGCGCCTATCCGGCCTATGCGCAGAGGGTGTTTCGTGACAAGGGGGTCACTCTGGTGAAGGGGCCGGAAGATGACGAGATCCTCAGGCACACCGTAGATTTCGTCTCCTTCAGCTACTACGCCTCCCGCTGCGCCGCCGCCGACATGAATGCGGGCAACACCAGCGAGGCCAACGTGGTCAAGTCCCTGCGCAATCCCCACATCGAGGTGAGCGAGTGGGGCTGGGGCATCGACCCCCTGGGTCTTCGCATCACCCTCAACACCTTGCACGATCGCTACCAGAAGCCCCTCTTCCTGGTGGAAAACGGCCTGGGAGCGGTGGACGAAGTGAACGAGCAAGGGGAGATAGAGGACGACTACCGCATCGACTACCTGCGCGCCCACATCGAGGCCATGGGGGACGCCATTGAGGACGGCGTGCCCCTGATGGGATACACCAGCTGGGGCTGCATCGATCTCGTCTCCGCCTCCACCGGCGAGATGAGCAAGCGCTACGGCTTCGTCCACGTGGACCGGGACGACGCCGGCCATGGCACCCTGGCCCGCCGGCGCAAGAAGTCGTTCTGGTGGTACAAGAAGGTGATCGCGAGCAACGGGGAGGATCTGGCCTGAGGACCCTTGTGTGGGTTGTCCAGGCGCTGCGCCGAGTGCACGAATACAAGATGGGGGCCTAGGCCCCCATCTTTTTTCATCGCGCTGGCAATCTGAAAACGTTTAACTGCCTTCGTTGAAGATCTCGAGGTTGCTGGTCCCTTCCTGCCACTCGCGCACCGCCTTGTTGTCGTCGCTGCGCAGGGCATTGAGGTGGTCCAGATAACCCTGATCCACGTCGGAGGTCACATAGTGACCGTTGAAGACCGAGGTCTCGAAGTGGCGCAGCTCGGGGTTGATCTCCCGCACCGCCTCTTCCAGATCTTCCAGATCCTGGAAGATGAGGCCGTCGGCACCGATAAGCTTGCACACCTCTTCCACTTCACGACCATGGGCAATGAGCTCGTTGGCGGTGGGCATGTCGATGCCGTAGACGTTGGGGAAGCGAATTTCCGGTGCGGCCGAGGCGAAGTAGACCTTGGCGGCCCCCGCTTCACGGGCCATCTGGATGATCTGCTCGGAGGTGGTGCCCCGCACGATGGAGTCGTCCACCAGCAACACCTTCTTGCCCTTGAATTCGGAGCTGATGGCGTTGAGCTTGCGGCGCACCGACTTCTTGCGCTGGGTCTGGCCCGGCATGATGAAGGTACGGCCGATGTAGCGGTTCTTCACGAAGCCCTGACGGTACGGTAGATCCAGGGTGTGGGCGATTTCCAGCGCCACGTCGCAGGAGGTCTCGGGGATGGGGATGACCACGTCCACGTCGAGATCGTCCCACTCCCGTGCGATCTTCTGGCCCAGCTTGCGACCCATGTTGAGGCGGGCGGCATAGACGGAGACCTTGTCGATGAAGGAGTCTGGACGGGCGAAGTAGACGTATTCGAAGATGCAGGGGTTCATCTGCGGGTTCTCCGCACACTGCTCGGAGAAGAGCTGGCCCTGCTCGGTGATGTAGATGGCCTCGCCCGGGGCGACGTCACGCACCGTCTCGAAGCCGATGGCGTCGAGGGCCACGCTCTCGGAGGCGAGCATGTACTCCACCTGCCCCTGCTCGTCGACCCGGCGACCCAGGATCAGCGGGCGAATGCCGTTCGGGTCACGGAACCCGATGAGGCCGTGGCCGATCACCAGAGAGACCACGGCATAGGCGCCGCGGATCTGCTGGTGCACCTTGCGCACCGCCGAGAAGATATCTTCCGGGCGCAGCGCCATCTTGTCGCACAAGTCCAGCTCGTGGGCCAGCACGTTCAGCAGCACTTCGGAGTCCGAGGTGGTGTTGATGTGGCGGCGGGCCACCTTGAACTGCTGCTCCTTGAGCTCCTTGGCGTTGGTGAGGTTGCCGTTGTGGGCCAGCACCATGCCGTAGGGGGAGTTCACGTAAAACGGCTGCGCCTCTGCCGCACTGGAGCTGCCTGCGGTGGGATAACGGACGTGTCCGATGCCGATATTCCCTTTCAGGCGCTGCATGTGGCGCACTTCAAACACATCCTTCACCAGACCGTTGGCCTTGCGTTGCCGGAAGTTTCCACTGTCAATGGTCACGATCCCGGCGGCATCCTGTCCCCTGTGCTGCAACACCGTCAAGGCGTCGTAGAGGGCCTGATTGACGGGGGTGGTGCCAACTATACCGACAATACCGCACATGTCTTTGCTACCTCGAAGTCACTGTACCTGTTGAAGAAAACTGGACGAGTTCATCATGAACCCGAAAAACCACTGGATCACCGGCTTGAACTCCGGCACCAGCCTGGACGCCACCCACCAGTCACTCTGGGAGAGGCTGGTGAAGGTATCCATGAAAAACAGCAGGGCGCTGACGATCAGCACCCCGCGAATGGCGCCAAAACAGACCCCGAGCACCCTGTCGGTGCCGGAAAGCCCGGTCTTTTCCACCAGCAGGCCCACCACGTAGTTCACCACGCTCCCCAGGATCAGGGTCGCCACGAACAGGGCGGCGATGGCCAGACCGTTGCGAACCATGGCATCGGAGAAAGAGGTGAAATAGACGGCGAGATCGGGATAGAAATGGCTGGCAATGAAAAAGGCGACGAACCAGGTGACCAGAGACATGGCCTCCTTGAGAAAGCCGCGCACCAGGCTGATGAGGGCGGAGAAACCGACGATGCCGATGATGGCGTAATCAATCCAGACCATAGAAAAAGATGTCCTGCGAAATTGCGGCGCAGTCTAACAAAAACGATTGCGCAATGCTTGATAAAATTGTGTTACAGGCCCGAAGGGAGCTATCCCTTCCCCTTGCGGCGGGTTTCCCGGGCCCAGAATGCACAACGCCATGGCATGCCATGGCGTTGTCGTCTGCAACGAGCGCTTACCCGATGTGGGTCAGGCCGCCCATGTAGGATTGCAGCGCAGCCGGGATGGCGATGCGGCCATCTGCCTGCTGGTAGTTCTCGAGCACGGCCACCAGGGTACGACCCACCGCCAGACCGGAACCATTCAGGGTGTGAATGAGCTGCGGCTTGCCGTCGATGCGCACGCGAGCCTGCATGCGGCGCGCCTGGAAGTCGGTGCAGTTGGAGACAGACGAGATCTCGCGATAGGTGTTCTGGGCCGGCAGCCACACTTCCAGATCGTAGGTCTTGGCGGCGCAGAAGCCCATGTCACCGGTGGAAAGCGCCATCACGCGATACGGCAGCTCCAGCAGTTGCAGCACCTTCTCGGCGTGACCCACCATCTCTTCCAGGGCATCCCAGGATTTTTCCGGGTGCACCAGTTGCACCATCTCGACCTTGTCGAACTGGTGCATACGGATGAGGCCACGGGTATCACGACCGTAGGAGCCCGCTTCGGAGCGGAAGCAGGGGCTGTGGGCGGTCATCTTGATGGGCAGCTCCTGCTCGTCGAAGATCTCGTCACGGGCCATGTTGGTGAGCGGCACTTCGGAGGTCGGGATGAGGGAGAACTTGCGCACCTTGCCTTCGTCTTCCCCTTCCCCTTCGATGCCGGTATTGAAGAGATCCTGGGAGAACTTGGGCAGCTGACCGGTGCCGTACAGGCTGTCCGGGTTGACCAGATAGGGCACGTAGCACTCGGTGTAGCCGTGCTGCAGGGTGTGCAGGTCCAGCATGAACTGGGCCAGGGCGCGGTGCAGACGGGCAATCTGGCCCTTCATGACCACGAAACGGGCGCCGGAGAGCTTGACGCCGTTCTTGAAGTCGACCCCCTTGGCCGCCTCACCCAGATCGATGTGATCGCGCACCGGGAAATCGAACTCACGGGGAGTGCCCCAGCGGCGGACCTCCACGTTGTCGTTCTCGTCACGGCCCACCGGGGTGGTCTCGCTCGGCAGGTTGGGGATGGCGTCGGCGATCCCCTTGAGCTGGGCCAGCAGGGCCTCCAGCTCGACCTTGCTGGTCTCGAGCTCGTCGTTGATCTTGGTCACCTCGGCCTTGAGGGGGGCAACATCTTCACCACGACGGGCCGCCTCACCGATGGACTTGGAGCGGGCGTTGCGCTCGGCCTGCAGCTCCTGGGTGCGGGACTGCAGATCCTTGCGTTTCTCTTCCAGAACATTGACCGCCGCTACGTCCAGAACGTAGCCACGTGTCGCCAGACGAGCGGCAGCTTCGGTGATGTCGCTGCGCAGATATTTGGGATCCAGCATGGTTTACCTACTTTTTTTAATGGGATCTGGGCCCGGGTCATCGTGACCGGGTTGGGAAACAGATCCGGAAGTTAACATCGGTTGGCGCACCCCTTTGCCTTCGGAATCGGGCCTTCGAAATCAAGAAGATGGTGCAAGGCCAAGACAACCGGGGTCAGACGGGCAGTGTAGCAGACCGCCCCCCCGCCCGAACAGGGACTATTGCGCCCGTTTTTGCCGGAAACCCCCTCCCCTGATGCCCTTGCCGTGCGCTTTCCCGGCAAGGGGCTTGAAGGTCTTTCCTATCGCTTGCGCGGGCTCTGCTTGTCCAGCTCATGCAGATAGTCGAGCTTCTGGGCTATCTGCTTCTCAAGCCCCCGCTCGGTGGGTTGATAGTACTGCTTGCCGGCAAGCTCCGGGGGGAAGTACTGCTCGCCGGCGGCATAGGCCCCCGGCTCGTCGTGGGCGTAGCGATACTCGGCGCCGTAGCCCAGCTCGCTCATGAGCTTGGTCGGTGCATTGCGAAGGTGCGGCGGCACCTCGAAGTCCGGCAGGTTCTTGGCGTCGTGAAGCGCCGCCTTCCAGGCGGTGTAGACCGCATTGCTCTTGGGGGCGCAGGCGAGGTAGACGATGGCCTGGGCGATGGCCCGCTCCCCTTCCGCCGGACCGATGCGATGGAAGCAGTCCCAGGCCGAGAGCGCCACCTGCATGGCACGGGGATCGGCGTTGCCCACGTCTTCCGAGGCAATCGCCAGCAAGCGGCGGGCGATGTAGAGGGGATCGCAGCCGGCGCTCACCATGCGGGCATACCAGTAGAGGGCTGCATCCGGTGCCGAGCCGCGAATGGACTTGTGCACCGCCGAGATGAGGTCGTAGAAGTGATCGCCGCCCTTGTCGAAACGGGCCACGTGCTCCCCCACCACGGCGGCGAGCAGGGTACTGTCGATCACCCGCGCCCCTGAGCTGTCGACCTCGGCCATGTCGGCCAGGAGCTCCAGATAATTCAGAGACTTGCGCCCGTCCCCGTCCACGGCTTTCGCCAGCGCCTCCTTGGCCCCGGGGGCAAAGCGCAGGCTAGGGTCATTGAGCCCGCGCGGGTCCTGCATCGCCTGATCGATCATGGCGAGGATGTCCTGCTCCTCCAGCCTCTTGAGCAGATAGACCCGGGCCCGGGAGAGCAGCGCGTTGTTGAGCTCGAACGAGGGGTTCTCGGTGGTGGCGCCGATGAAGGTGATGGTGCCGTCTTCGATGTGGGGCAGGAAGACATCCTGCTGGCTCTTGTTGAAGCGGTGGACTTCATCCACGAACAGGATCGTACGCACCCCGCGCCAGCCGTTCTCCTTCGCCTTGTCGAGGGCGGCGCGGATCTCCTTGATGCCGGAGGTGACCGCCGAGAGCCGCTCCACCTCCGCCTGGCAGTAGTGGGCAACCAGTTCTGCCAGCGTGGTCTTGCCGGTGCCGGGGGGCCCCCAGAGGATCATGGAGTGGCAGTGCCCCGCCAGGATCGCTTTTCGCAGGGGCTTGTCCGGCCCCAGAATATGCTGCTGGCCGATGTACTGCTCGAGGGTTTGCGGCCGCATCCGGGCCGCCAGCGGACGAAAGTCCGAGGAGAAATCCAGGGATAAATTGCTCATCTGCATTGACCTTGCAGCTGACCGGTCGTCCATGACGCCCGGTCAGACGATAACGCCGGTAACGGCTGGCTCATCAGCGCTGGTCGTCCAGCTCGACCCCCTTCGGGATCTTGAAGACAAATTCGTTGCCCTTGAGCACCGGCTTGCGGTTGAAGCTGCTCAGGGTGAACTCGCTCCACTGGCCCTGGGCCTCTTTCACATCGAAGCGCCTGATGTTGTTCTGACGGTCGAAGGTGATGCGAAAGGAGGCGATCAGCTCGTCCTTGTTGCGGCTGGTGACGGTATAGACATCCCCTTCCTGGGTCACGTCATAGTTCTTCCAGAGGCTGTTGTCGTTGCCCGCGATGAGCACGAAGGGGGTGTTGAGCACCGCATCCTTCATCTTGAGGGCGGTGACCTGCTCGACGAAGGGGTCGTACACCCACACATCCTTGCCATCGGCCACGATCAAACTCTCGTCCGGGGAGGTAGTGTGCCAGTTGAAGCGGTTGGGTCGCTGCACCAGCAGGGAGCCGCTCGCCTTTTGCAGCTCCTTGCCCTTGCTGTCATAGACGGTCTGGGCAAACGTCGCGGAGAAGAGATTGACGGAGGAGAGCTTCTCCTTGAGATCGCTGGCCGCATCGGCCCATACCTGGCTGCTGGCGACCAGCAGAATGGAACCCATCAACAGTTGTTTTTTCATCAGGCTCTTCATAGGGAGGTTCTCGATAAAAGGCCACGCCCGCAGAGGGCATGGCCAGGATGATGTGAGGCTTAGTCACGGACCGGCGGCGGTGCCAGCACGTCGCGCTGGCCGTTGCCACCCGGGGCACTGACGATGCCCTGGTTTTCCATCTGCTCGATGAGACGGGCCGCCCGGTTGTAACCGATCTTGAACTTGCGCTGGACGCTGGAGGTGGAGCCACGACGGGATTCCACCACGAAGGCCACCGCCTCGTCGAACAGGGGATCGAGCTCTTCATCGCCGCCCCCGCCGAAGTCGCCACCGCCGCCCTCGCCGTCCGACTCACCGGAGAGGATCTCGTCGATGTAATCCGGCTCCCCACGCAGTTTCCAGTCCGCCACCACCTTGTGTACCTCGTGGTCATCGACGAAGGCACCGTGGACACGGGTGGGGTTGGAGGTGCCGGCAGGCATGTAGAGCATGTCACCCATGCCGAGCAGGGATTCGGCGCCCCCCTGGTCCAGGATGGTGCGCGAATCAATCTTGCTCGACACCTGGAAGGAGATACGGGTCGGGATGTTGGCCTTGATGAGACCGGTAATGACATCCACCGACGGACGCTGGGTCGCGAGGATAAGGTGAATACCAGCCGCCCGCGCCTTCTGGGCGATACGGGCGATAAGCTCCTCCACCTTCTTGCCGACGATCATCATCATGTCGGCAAACTCGTCCACCACCACCACGATGTGGGGCAGTTTTTCCAGCTCCGGCGGCATCTGATCCATGGAGTCGCCCGGACGCCACAGGGGGTCGACCAGGGGATCCCCCGCCTCGATGGCGGCCAGCACCTTGTCGTTGTACCCCTTGAGGTTGCGCACCCCGACCGCGGACATCAGCTTGTAGCGACGCTCCATCTCGCCTACGCACCAGCGCAGGGCGTTGGCGGCATCCTTCATGTCGGTGACCACCTCGGTCAGCAGGTGCGGAATCCCTTCGTAGACCGAGAGCTCCAGCATCTTGGGGTCGATCATGATGAAGCGCAGATCCTCGGGGGAGGATTTGTAGAGCATGGAGATGATCATGGTGTTCACCCCCACCGACTTGCCCGAGCCCGTGGTACCGGCCACCAGCAGGTGGGGCATCTTGGCGAGGTTCACCACCACGGGTTCCCCCGCGATGTCCTGACCCAGCCCCATGGTGAGCGGATTGCGGCTGGCCGCGAACGCCTCGCAGTCGAGGGTTTCCCGCAGGTAGACGGTCTGGCGTACCCGGTTGGGCAGCTCGATCCCGACGAACGTCTTGCCCGGGATCACTTCCACCACCCGCACGCTGCTGGCAGAGAGAGAACGGGCGAGATCCCGGGAAAGATTGGTGATCTTGCTCGCCTTCATGCCCGGCGCCAGGTCCAGCTCGAAGCGGGTAATGACGGGACCGGGATAGACGCCCACCACCTTGGCCTGCACGTTGTAATCGGCGAGCTTCGCCTCCACCAGCCGGCCCATGCGCTCCAGCTCGTCCTTGCTCATCATCTGGGTCTTGGCGGGCGGCCTGTCCAGCAGATCGATGCTCGGCAAAGGGGCCAGACCGGGCTGGGGACGGCGCTTGGCTTTCACCGGCGCCGCGGCAACGGGAGCATCGGGTTCGTCATCCCCCTCCGCCCAGGGCAAGTCGAGGTCATCTTCTTCCTGGCGCACGGCAGGACGCGGACGGCCATTGGCCACGCGCTTGCCCTTGGCGGCAGGCGCCGGAGCCTCGTCCTCTTCGTCGTCAAACTGCGGATCGAACTGGAAGGTGTCTTCGTCAAGCTCCGGCAGCCATTCGTCAGCTTTTGTCTTTTGAGCGCGATTCTTCGCCTTGGGGTTGCGTGTCCAGCTGCCGTGGGGGTCTTCGTCATCCTCTTCCTGATCGAAGCTGCCCACGCCCCCTTCCAGCAGGGGATCCGGCCCCTCATAGCGGGGCTGGCGCCAGCCACCGGTGAGCCAGCGGCCCAGGGTGGTGGGGAAATGGTAGATGGCGCTGACTGAGCCGGTGCAGGCGGCACCGATGCGCTCGACAATGGTGAGCCAGGACCAGCCGGTAAAGAGGGTGATGCCGGTCGCCACGAAGCAGAGCAGCATCAGGTTGGCCCCCACGCCGCCAAAGAGCGGCACCACGGCGGAGGCGATCACATCCCCCACCAGGCCGCCGGCGGAAAAGTTCTGCAAGTCGTTGAAGTTCATGCTGGCGATGGCGGACATGCCAAGCACCGTCAGCACGAAGCCGATGATCCGTACCGACAGGGTGAGGTAATCCACTTCCAGCAGCTTGCTCGGGCGCCAGAACAGGCTCCAGCCAAGCAGCACCACCAGGGGGGGCACCAGATAGGAGAAGGCCCCGAAGGTAAACATGGTGATGTCGGCGAGCCAGGCACCGGCGCTGCCCGCGAGGTTTTTCACCTCCCCTTGCCAGGAGGTTTGCGACCAGCCGGGATCGGCGGGATGGTAGGTCAGCAGGGCAAGCAAAAGATAGGCAGCCATCAGGGTGATGGCGATCAAGACGGCCTCGAAGATCCGTTGTGTACCTGATAAAGGAGTAAACAGCTTTTTATCGGCCAAACTCCGGCTCCTTTGTGAAAACATGAATGCGGGGATAGGGGGCCTAGTATCCCTGAAAAGCCCACCGATTGTCAGCCAGTGCCTGAGGGCGGGCCTGAAACTCTCTATAAGAAGAAACGAGCGGACCGGCCGCTCGTTTCTGACTATCGTGACTCGTCATGGAACTTGCAAGTCACAGCACAACCCCGCTTATCGGGTGCTGATCACCAGACGACTGCTCTGTTTGACCTCTTCCATCACCACGTAGGTGCGGGTGTCGTTCACGCCCGGCAGACGCAGCAGGGTTTCACCCAGCAGGCGGCGGTAAGCGGACATGTCGCTGACGCGGGTCTTGAGCAGATAGTCGAAATCACCGGACACCAGATGACATTCCTGGATCTCTTCGAGCACCTGAACAGCCTTGTTGAACTGCTCGAACACATCGGGGGCGCCACGATTGAGGGTAATTTCCACGAACACCAGCAGAGACGCGTCCAGATAATGAGGGTTCAGAATGGCGGCATATCCTTCGATATACCCTTGTCGCTCCAGGCGACGAACCCGTTCCAGACACGGTGTGGGACTCAGGCCAACTCGTTTGGACAACTCAACGTTCGAAATCCTGCCATCCTTTTGCAGTTCATTCAGAATGTTGCGGTCAATCCTGTCCAAATCCTTTAGCCGACTCTTAGCTTCCATCATTTAATTCCATCCTTTGGCTATTTTTTGGTAAGAATCACCAGTCATTTTATAATAATGGTCACAAATCCTGTCAATACCTGAATATACTAGGCGCAAATGTCGCTTAACATCTAGGCAACATAAACCACCAATCGATAGACGAGGGATAGCATGATTATCGGTGTACCTAAGGAAATAAAAAACCATGAATATCGCGTAGGCATGGTTCCGGCCAGTGTACGTGAACTGACAGCACGAAACCATACTGTTTTCGTCCAAAGCGGCGCAGGAAATGGCATTGGGTTCAGTGACGCAGATTATCTGGCTGCCGGAGCCGAGATCCTGGCCTCCGCTGCCGAAGTTTTCGCCAAGGCGGAGATGATCGTCAAGGTCAAGGAACCCCAGGCAGTGGAACGGGCCATGCTGCGTCCCGGCCAGACCCTCTTTACCTATCTGCATCTGGCGCCGGACCTGGCCCAGACCCAGGATCTCATCGACAGTGGTGCCGTCTGCATCGCCTATGAAACCGTCACAGACGGTCGTGGCGGTCTGCCCCTGCTGGCCCCCATGTCGGAAGTGGCCGGACGCATGTCTATTCAGGCCGGTGCCCAGGCACTGGAGAAATCCCGTGGCGGCAGCGGCGTGCTGCTCGGCGGTGTGCCCGGTGTGGAACCGGCCAAGGTGGTGATCATCGGTGGTGGTGTGGTGGGCTCCAACGCAGCCCGCATGGCCGTCGGCCTGCGTGCCGACGTCACCATCCTCGACAACAACGTCGATACCCTGCGCCGTCTCGACAGCGAGTTCCAAGGGGCTGCCAAGGTGGTCTACTCCAACCGCGAGACCCTGGAGCGTCATCTGCTCGCGGCGGACCTGGTCATCGGCGGCGTGCTGGTGCCTGGCGCCACTGCGCCAAAACTTGTCAGCCGTGACCACATTGCTCGCATGAAACCCGGTGCGGCCATCGTGGACGTGGCCATCGATCAGGGCGGCTGTGTCGAGACCTCCCATGCCACCACCCATGAAGATCCCACCTTCATCGTCGACGAGGTGGTGCACTACTGCGTGGCCAACATGCCGGGTGCCGTGGCGCGGACCTCCACCGTGGCCCTGAACAACGCCACCCTCCCCTTCATCATCAAGCTGGCCGAACAGGGCTATCGCAACGCACTGCTCGCCGATCCCCACCTGTTGCACGGCCTGAACGTGATGGCGGGCAAAATCACCTGCAAGGAGGTTGCCGTGGCCCACAACCTGGCTTACACGGACCCCCTGACCCTGCTGAACTGATCGCGTCCCTGCAAAGGGAGGTAGATGAGTGAAAATCCGCCCGCGATGGGCGGTTTTTTTATGCCTGCCATCCCCGGCTCACCCCTCTTGTTGGCGATTGCCCCAATCGATGCGCTGGCCTTTGACCCCGGATCACGAATTACCTACAATCGCGCAAACTCATCACGTCTCGGAAATCACATCATGAGCCAAGTCACTCACAGCAAACTGCTGATCCTGGGATCCGGTCCGGCAGGTTACACTGCGGCCGTCTATGCCGCTCGCGCCAACCTCAATCCCCTGCTCATCACCGGTATGCAGCAAGGTGGTCAGCTGACCACCACCACCGAAGTGGAAAACTGGCCAGGGGACGCGGAAGGGCTGACCGGCCCGGCCCTGATGGAGCGCATGAAAGAGCATGCAGAGAAGTTCGATACCCGCATCCTCTTTGATCACATCAATGAAGTGACGCTGACCGAGCGTCCCTTCCGCCTCAAGGGCGACAACGGTGAATACACCTGTGATGCGCTGATCCTCGCCACCGGCGCCTCCGCCAAATACCTGGGTCTGCCCTCCGAAGAGGCTTTCAAGGGCCGCGGCGTCTCCGCCTGCGCCACCTGTGACGGCTTCTTCTACCGCAATCAGGAAGTGGCCGTGGTCGGCGGCGGCAACACCGCCGTGGAAGAGGCACTCTATCTGGCCAACATCGCCAAGAAGGTGCACCTCATCCATCGCCGCGACGAGTTCCGCGCCGAGAAGATCCTGATCAAGCGCCTCAACGACAAGGTCGAGAGCGGCAATATCGTCCTGCACACCCATCAGACCCTGGACGAAGTACTGGGTGACGACATGGGCGTCACCGGTGTGCGCCTGCGCAGCACCCGGGATGACACCACCTCCGAGCTGCCGCTGATGGGGGTCTTCATCGCCATCGGTCACCAGCCCAACACCCAGATCTTCGAAGGGCAGTTGGCGATGGAAAACGGCTATCTGAAGGTGCGTGGCGGACTGGAAGGGTTCGCAACCCAGACCAGCATCCCTGGCGTGTTCGCCGCCGGCGACGTGGCCGATCACGTCTACCGCCAGGCGATTACCTCCGCCGGGACCGGCTGCATGGCCGCCCTCGATGCAGAGCGATATCTGGACGCACAATAATCGGAAGGATATAAAGGGCATGCCAGTTGGCATGCCCTTTTTTATTGCAAGGAGCAGGATGAAACGAAAAATAATGATAGTGGAAGACAGCCTGACGGTACGCCGTATGCTGACCCAGGCCATTGCGCAGCAGACCGGACTGGAAATCGACGCGTTCGATACCCTTGAAGGGGCTCGCGATTGCCATGGGGAAGATTATGTGGTCGCCCTGGTGGATCTCACCCTGCCGGACGCCCCCGGCGGAGAGGCTGTCAACGTGCTGAGGGAGCGTGGGTTGCCGGTGGTGATCCTGACGGCCGACATCAGCGAAGAGAAGCGGGAAGCCTGGCTGGAGGCCGGGGTGCTGGACTATGTGATGAAGGATTCACGTCACTCTCTGCAATATGCCGTCGGTCTGGTGCACCGCCTCTACCTCAACCAGGCCATCGAAGTCTTGGTGGTCGACGATTCACGCACCTCCCGTCACCGTACCGCGGCCCAGTTGCGCAAGCAGTTGTTGCAGGTGCACGAGGCCAATTCTGCCCGCGATGCGCTGGTGCAGCTCGAGCAGCACCCCGCCATTCGCCTGATGCTGGTGGACTACTACATGCCGGAGATCGACGGCATCAGCCTAGTGCGAATGCTGCGCGAGCGCTACAGCAAGCAGCAGCTCGCCATCATCGGCATCTCGGTGTCGGACAAGCACGGCCTCTCGGCACGCTACCTCAAGCAAGGGGCGAATGATTTTCTCAATCAGCCCTTTGAACCCGAGGAGCTGCAGTGCCGGGTCAGCCACAACCTGGAGGCCCTTGAGCAGTTCAACAACATCCAGGAATCGGCCAACCGAGACTACCTGACCGGGCTTTACAACAGACGCTACTGGTTCAACGAGGGTCAAAAGTGGTTCGAGGAGCATCAGCGCCATCAGGCGCAGCTCTCCCTGTGCGTGCTCGACGTGGATCACTTCAAGCAGGTCAATGATCACTGGGGGCACGCCATCGGCGATCAGCTGCTCTGTCACCTGGCCAGGCTGCTCACCCAGTTCTTCCCGGATGCCATGATAGCCCGATTCGGTGGTGAAGAATTTGCCCTGATGGTGCCCCACTGCCCCGTTCCCGTGCTGCTCAAGCGGCTGGAAGGGCTTCGTCTGCAAATGCGCCAGCAACCGCTGTCCCGGGAGATATCGCTCTTTGTACGCGCCAGTTTCGGCGTCATCAATGTCGGGCGGCTCTCCATGGACGAGGCGCTGAGCGAGGCAGATCGCCAGTTGTATCAGGCAAAGAATACCGGGCGAGACAAGATAGTCTGTCAGGACGTCTGAGCAAGCATCAGCAGAGACACTCCGTGTAGTACCGCCCGGCGCCCCTTGTGTGGTGGCCGCCGGGTCAATCCCTTCTTCACCGTTCAATAGGTCTTGTCGACTCGCACCCCATCGTTGAAATAGAGGATGCGCACCTTGTCGCCCTGCGCAAAGACCATGGCCGGATCGTAATCCTGGATCACGTTGATGAGCCCGTTCTGCTCGTTGCGGATCAGCAGCTCCACCAGCTTGTTCTCCACCACGCTGCCCCCTGACTGAAACTGCTGCACCGCCGCCGCTCCCGCCAGCGCTCCGACCGCAGTGGCAATCTCCCGCCCGTGCCCACCGCCAAACTGGTTGCCGAGCAGCCCGCCAAGCACGGCACCTCCCAGGGTTTTCCAGCCGGAATGCTCTGATTCCACCATCTGGCGCTGGGTGATGTTGCGCACCGCATCCACCTGGCCGAAGACCACCTGCTCCACCGGACGCGCCGTGTTGCGTTCATACACCGCACTCCAGGCCGGCGCCGTGACAAAGCCAAGCAAGCTGGATACTATCAGGATAATGGCCTTCATCTATGAACCTCTGCCTTATGTCTCGCTATCTTACCGAACTGGATGATGAGCTGTGCTGGTTTCCCTCCCCCAGCCATGCGCTGGAAGAGCCCAACGGGCTGCTCGCGATTGGGGGAGATCTCTCCCCCGCTCGATTGCTGGCAGCTTACCACAGCGGGATCTTTCCGTGGAATGAACCCCATCAGCCACTGCTGTGGTGGTCACCGGACCCCAGGGGCGTCATCGTGCCCGAGGAACTCCACATCGGCCGCAGCCTGCAGAAGTGTTTGCGCCGCACCCCCTTCGAGATTTACATCAATCGCGCCTTTGATGACGTCATTGCAGCCTGCGCCGCCCCCCGTCGCACCGCCAGCGGCACCTGGATAAGTGCCCCCATGATCGACGCCTATCGGCGCCTTCATCGCCTCGGTCATGCCCACTCCATCGAGATCTGGCAGGATGATCAGTTGCAGGCAGGTCTCTATGGCCTCTCCCTGGGCCGACTCTTTTGTGGTGAATCCATGTTCAGCCGCATCGACAATGGCGCCAAACTGGCCATGGTGGCCCTCTGTCGCCACTTTGCAGGGCACGGCGGTGCCCTCATCGACTGCCAGATGCAAAACGACTTTCTGGCCACGCTGGGCGTCCAGGAGTGGCCAAGGCAGCGCTTTCTGACCACCCTGGCCACCCTGACCCGGCAACCGTTGCAAGAGGGATGCTGGCAACCGAGGAGAATCAGCCTATGAGTGAAGAAGTGATCCTCAAGGTCGGGCTGACCCCCAGGCACCCGTGCAGCTACCTCGGTCACGAGCAGGAGCAGTTGCTGGTCCTGATGGACCATGAACTGCTCAACGCCGCCGGGTACGAACGGCTGCTGACGGCAGGATTCCGGCGCAGTGGCAACGACATCTATCGTCCTCACTGCCCCGCCTGCAGCGCCTGCCAATCCTTGCGCATACACAGTGAACGCTTCATCCCGAGTCGTGGGCAGAAACGCATCCGCCAGTTGAACCGGGATCTCGAACTCGTGCTGAGCTATGACGACAAGCCCGAGTATTACCAGCTCTATGAACGCTATATCCGTGAGCGCCATAGGGATGGCAGCATGTATCCACCGAGCCGGACCCAATACAAGGGGTTCCTGCACTGCGACTGGATGCCCCCCCTTTATCTGGAGATACGCAAGGAGGGACGCCTCATCGGCGTGGCCACCACGGACCTGCTTCCCCACTCTCTGAGCGCCATGTACACCTTCTTCGACCCCGACTATGCCGATCGGTCGCTCGGCACCTTCGCCATCCTGAGCCAGTTGGAACTGGCCAGACGTACCGGTCGTCAGTGGCTCTATCTGGGGTATCTGGTGGAGGAGTGCCGCAAGATGAATTACAAGCGCCAATACCTGCCCCATGAGCTGCTGGTACAGGGCGAATGGAAAAAAATCGACACCAAGCCCGAGTAAACTTTACACATAGCCTTAAATCCGGCATGATCCAGCGGTTTTTTGTTGTGGCTTATCAAGAGGATTCAATGGCTAAAGAAGACAGTATTGAGATGCAGGGTACCATTCTCGAAACCTTGCCCAATACCATGTTCCGTGTGGAACTGGAAAATGGTCACGTGGTTATCGCTCATATTTCCGGCAAGATGCGCAAAAACTACATCCGTATCCTGACTGGGGACAAAGTAACGGTGGCTCTGACTCCGTACGATCTCTCCAAGGGACGTATTGTTTTCCGCTCTCGCTAAGCCAGGAATTCAGCAAAAAACCCCAGCCTCTCGGTTGGGGTTTTTTGTCATTTCCGGCCTTGCTCACAGTCAGTGAGAGACAGCTTCAACGTTGACCTGAAAATCAAAGCTGAGGCTGTTGTTCACCAGCTCGACCTTCACAATGCCGCCATCGACCAGGGAACCGAACAGGATCTCGTTGGCCAGGGGCTTCTTGAGGTGCTCCTGAATGACCCGGCCCATGGGTCTTGCCCCCATTGCCCTGTCATACCCTTTCTCTGCCAACCAGTGGCGCGCCTCTTCAGACACCTCCAGTGAAACGCCCTTGGCATCCAGCTGAACCTGCAACTCGACGATGAACTTGTCGACCACCTGATGGATCACTCCCATGTCGAGATGGTTGAACCAGATGGTGTGATCGAGCCGGTTGCGGAACTCCGGACTGAACGTCTTGTTGATCACCGCCATGGCATCGTGGCTCATGTCCTGCTGCTGGAAGCCGATGGACTTGCGCTGGGTTTCCTGAACCCCTGCGTTGGTGGTCATCACCAGGATCACATTGCGAAAATCTGCCTTGCGCCCGTTGTTGTCCGTCAGGGTACCGTTGTCCATCACCTGCAGCAGCAAGTTGAAGACATCCGGATGCGCCTTCTCGATCTCGTCAAGCAGCACGACGGAGTGCGGATGCTTGAGAACGGAGTCAGTCAACAGCCCTCCCTGCTCGAATCCCACGTAACCGGGAGGAGCCCCGATCAACCGGGACACGGTATGGCGTTCCATGTATTCCGACATGTCAAATCGCAATACCTCGACCCCGAGCGCCTTGCCCAGTTGCTGGGTCACTTCGGTCTTGCCCACCCCGGTCGGGCCGGCAAACAGGAAGCAGCCCACAGGTCGGCGTTCGTTGCCAAGCCCTGAACGTGACAACCGAATGGCATCGGTCAGCACCTCGATGGCCTTGTCCTGCCCGAACACCACCATCTTGAGATTGCGCTCCAGGTTCTTCAGCACCTCCTTGTCGGAGGAGGAGACAGATTTCTCGGGAATACGGGCAATCTTGGCAACAATGGCCTCGATTTCCGGCACATTGATCACCTTCTTGCGCTTGCTGACGGGCAAGAGGCGTTGCCCTGCACCCGCTTCGTCGATGACGTCGATGGCCTTGTCAGGCAGATGGCGATCATTGATGTACTTGGCGGAAAGCTCCACCGCCGCCCGGATCGCCTTGACGGTATAACGCACGCCATGGTGAGACTCATAACGGCTCTTGAGTCCCATCAGAATGCGAGTGGTGTCGTCTACTGTGGGTTCGACGATGTCGATCTTCTGGAAGCGACGAGCCAGAGCCCTGTCCTTCTCGAAGATCTGGGCATATTCCTGGTAGGTGGTGGAGCCCACGCAGCGCAGCAAACCATTGGAGAGCAGCGGCTTGATGAGGTTGGCCGCATCCAGCTGGCCACCGGAAGCCGCACCAGCGCCAATGATGGTGTGGATCTCGTCGATGAAGAGGATGGCCCCCTCCTGACGTTCAATCTGCTTGAGCAGCACCTTGAGGCGCTTCTCGAAGTCACCACGATACTTGGTGCCCGCCAGCAGGGAGCCCATGTCCAGGGAGTAGATGGTGCTACCCGCAATCACCTCGGGCACATCCCCCTTGACGATACGGTAGGCAAGCCCTTCGGCGATGGCGGTCTTGCCCACACCGGCTTCCCCGACCAGCAAGGGGTTGTTCTTGCGACGGCGGCACAATACCTGAATGGTGCGATTGAGCTCCTGATCACGGCCGATGAGCGGATCGATACGCCCCTCCAGCACCAGCTGGTTGAGATTGGTGGCAAAGCTTTCTATCTGGGCAGAGGATACCTCGTCATCAGATTCCGCATTGTTACCACCACTCTCGGGCTTGTTGTCCTTGCGCACCCCGTGGGACAGGAAGTTCACCACATCCAGGCGACTTATTTCGGCTTTTTTCAGGAAGTAGGCGGCCTGGGACTCTTGTTCGCTGAAGATGGCGACCAGGACATTGGCGCCGCTCACCTCGGTATTGCCGGACGACTGGACATGGAAGACGGCACGTTGCAGTACGCGCTGGAAGCCCAGCGTCGGCTGGGTTTCCCTGTCTTCGTCGTCACGGGGGATGAGCGGAGTCGTTTGATTGATGAAGGCGCGGATCTCTTTGCGCATCTGTTCCACATCCGCACCACATGAACTCAGCGCCTCATGGGCTGAGCTGTTATCCAGCAGGGCCAACAACAGGTGCTCGACGGTCATGAATTCGTGGCGCTCGTCACGGGCCAGCTTGAAAGCCTCGTTCAGCGTCTTTTCTAGATCTTTGTTCAACATAGGCACCTCCCCTCAGTACAGCAACAATGCGGTGTCGTTATCGCCATCAAGTCATCAGATTCAAGCCTTTTCCATGGTACATAGCAGTGGATGTTCGTTGTTACGTGAATAAGTGTTGACCTGGACCACTTTGGTCTCGGCAATCTCGGCGGTAAATGTGCCGCAGACTCCCTTACCACTATAATGCACGCTCAGCATCACCTGAGTGGCCTTCTCCAGATCCATACCAAAGAACCTTTGCAGCACCTCCACCACGAACTCCATCGGTGTGTAGTCGTCGTTGTTCAGGACGACCTTGTACATGGGTGGCGGTTGCAGCTTCGTTTTCTCTGCCTCTGCAATCTCTTCATTAGCAAAGAGTTCTTTCTGCTTGCTCATAGTTGCGCTTTGGTACCTCTAGATTACTACCGTGTCGCTCAAGATTGTCAATAGACTTGTTAACCAGATCACATCGGTTGTTAACAACTTCTTGACTCGCTTAAAAGTTGGACTAGATTGGTTACTTGCTAATCGGCGCCCGTCTGCTACGGGGTCATGCCCTAGTTATATAAGGCTGGCGCAGGTTACTCAACGACTTCAGGGTAATCAATAAAAGGATGTAGATGTATGGCAACCGGAACAGTCAAGTGGTTCAACAACGCAAAAGGATTTGGGTTTATCTGTCCGGAAGGCGGTGGTGAAGACATCTTCGCTCACTACTCCACGATTCAAATGGAAGGTTACAAGACCTTGAAAGCAGGTCAGGCAGTCAACTTTGAACTGCAGCAGGGGCCGAAAGGAAATCATGCCTCTGTCATCGTGCCAAACGAAGCACAGAACATCTAAGAGTCAAACTGGATAAATTAAAAAGCGGCATCCCAAGGGATGCCGCTTTTTTATGGACAGGCACGAAGAGGGGAACAAGAAAGGCCAGGCCTTCCTTGTTCCCTGCTGCAGCTACCTCAGCGGGCCAGCAGGATGTTCAGCATGCGACGCAGCGGCTCGGCGGCGCCCCACAGCAGTTGGTCACCCACGGTAAAGGCGGCCAGGTACTCCGGGCCCATATTGAGCTTGCGCAGACGACCGACCGGGATGCTGAGGGTGCCGGTGACGGCGGCCGGGGTCAGCTCGCGGGCGGTGATGTCGCGATCGTTGGGGATCACCTTGACCCAGTCGTTGTGAGCGGCCAGCAGGGCTTCGATCTCGGCCAGCGGCACATCTTTTTTCAGCTTGATGGTGAAGGCCTGGCTGTGGCAGCGCAGGGCGCCGATGCGCACGCACAGACCATCCACCGGAATGGCGGCGTTTTCGATGCCCAGGATCTTGTTGGTCTCGGCCTGGCCTTTCCACTCTTCACGGCTCTGGCCGTTGTCGAGCTTGGTGTCGATCCAGGGGATGAGGCCACCGGCCAGCGGCACACCGAAGTTGTCCACCGGCAGGGTGCCGGAGCGGGTCTTCTCGGTGATCTTGCGCTCGATGTCGAGGATGGCGGAGGCGGGATCCGCCAGCTCCACCGCCACTTCATCCCGCAGCATGCCCATCTGGGTGACCAGCTCGCGCATGTGGCGGGCACCACCACCGGAGGCCGCCTGATAGGTCGCCACGCTCACCCACTCCACCAGATCGGCCTTGAACAGGCCACCCAAGGCCAGCAGCATCAGGCTGACGGTGCAGTTGCCGCCAACGAAGGTCTTGATGCCGTTGTTCAGGGCATGTTCGATGACGTCGCCGTTGACCGGATCCAGGATGATAACCGCGTCCTTCTCCATGCGCAGGGAGGAGGCGGCGTCAATCCAGTAGCCCTGCCAGCCGGCGGCTTTCAGGCGCGGATAGACATCCTTGGTGTAGTCGCCGCCCTGGGCGGTGATGATGACGTCCTGTGCGGCCAGCGCCTCGAGATCGAAGGCGTCCTGCAGGGTGCCGGCATCGACGCCAAAATTGGGGGCGGCCTCACCGGCCTGGGAGGTGGTGAAGAAGGTGGGTTGAATGCGGGCAAAATCCTTCTCTTCCTGCATCCGGCTCATCAACACCGAACCCACCATGCCACGCCAACCGACCAAACCTACTTTTTTCATAATGTCCTACCCTGGATAGCTGCTTATAGAAATCGTGTGTGGAACCCGTGACCCCCTGCCTTGGCGCCAGCCGTTTACAAGGGATTCACAATATATGAGTTGCAAAAAATGCGTCTGTCCACATTACGGATTGTGACGGCGGGCGCAAGTCGAATTGCGCAATATTCTGTGCCATTCGCTGCAATATCCGTCGGCCTGGCCGACCTGCGGGCAGCCGGTTGGCATCCAGCCTCCACTTGGGGCATCATTGAGACCGACCGGCAGCCCCGCTGCCCCTCGGGGACGGCCCCGAGGCCTCCTGATACGCAGGGACGACCCTGCTTCCTGCGGAATCTGCCTTATGTCCTGGTTGCTATTGCTGTTGGCCGGCCTGTTCGAGGTCGCCTGGGCCATCGGCCTCAAATACACAGACGGTTTCAGCCGTCCTCTCCCCACCCTGCTGACCCTGATCGCCATGGCCGTGAGCGTGCTGCTGCTCGCCATGGCGGTCAAACAGCTGCCCCTTGGCACCGCCTATGCGGTCTGGACCGGCATCGGCGCGGTCGGCACCGTGCTGATGGGGATCTGGCTGTTCAACGAACCGGCCACCCTGGCCCGGGTGCTCTGCCTGCTGCTCATCATCGTCGGCATTCTGGGGTTGAAGTTCATCGGTTAGGCGCGCTGAAAGGGCCGGGTACACCGGCCCCGACGTGGCAAGCTCCAGGGGGCGATGTCAGCCCGGCATGTTGCTGTGTTCCTCTGCTTGCTGATGTGTTCGCAGGCGGTGGGGAAAGGCGGGTGGCACAGACGTGGCATGGCGCGTGATGGCGAGCAAGATCCGCCCCATGACCGCCCGGGCGAGCATGGGGCGCCTCCTTTTATCTTTTCGTCTGCTCCTTCAATCACTCCACCAGCGTCTGCTCGATGCGGGCCCCAGGCATCATCTGCGTAAGACCGGCAATCAGCCTGTCGCCGGCCTCCCACAAGGCTGTGCGCGGCATCGGCGGCAGACACTCCAGAATGAACCACATCCGGGGGGAAGAGAGGCTCAGGCGAGTGCGGATCCCCTGGCGCCAGTTCCAGCGGCGACAGGTGACGCCGAGATCGTCCCGCCACACCACCTCTCCGGGAGCCGGTGCCTCCTGGGTTGGCAGCCCTTCTTTGAGGGTGTCAAAGCATTCGCTGCCATCGGCAATCACCAGGCGCGGCGCTCCCACATAGGCCGCCAGATCCTCCCCGCCCACGGGAATGGCATACTCGATGCTGATGGCGTTGTAGAGATCCACCACGGGATCGATGGCGGGCAAGGCGCCATCGCGCAGCACCCGCTTGCGCAGTGCCTGGGCCGAGCAGGGCGTGCGGGCAGGCTTGGCGCCAAACCCTTTGAACACCTGATCCCAGGCGGCCAGATGTTCAAGGGCCCAGGGGGCCTCGTCGGTGCCAAGGGCCGCACATGCCCGGGCCAGGGCCCGCTCCCCCACCAGAGTGTCAATCACGGGGGCGGCTTCCACCACGATGCTGAGGGCACAAAAGCCTGGCGCCAACCTGGCTATCTCGGGGTCGATACGGGGGATCATCGGGAACATTCAGCACTCCTGGTCAAGGCTCATCAAGACGGGGTGGCGGAACGGGCGCAGGCGCTCCCTCTTTTCCTCCCCCCACCAACGGTTGAAACCATGATGAAGGGCACAGGGTCATAATAAAATTTACTTTATCTTAATTGTGTTAAGTAAAACTGATGGCCCAACCCTCTTTCCCATGAAAAATCACCGCCCCGCAGCGCACCGCCCGGCCCCACTACCACACCCCGCCAATCCTATGCAGACCTGGGCAAGCCCACACCATTGCCCTGGCCGCTTTCCCCGTCACTCATGCTATTATCTGCGTCCAAACATGAGCCCATAAAATCAGGACATTGTGATGACCGACCACACTTTTATTCCCGGCAAGGACGCAGCGCTGGAAGACTCCATCGAACGCTTCCAGACCAAGCTGCAAGCCCTGGGGTTTGATATCGAAGAGGCCTCCTGGCTCAACCCCGTGCCCAACGTCTGGTCCGTGCACATCCGGGACAAGGAGTGCGCCCTCTGCTTCACCAACGGCAAGGGTGCCAGCAAGAAGGCGGCCCTCGCCTCCGCCCTTGGCGAGTATTTCGAGCGTCTCTCCACCAACTACTTCTTCGCCGACTTCTACCTGGGCGAGCAGGTCGCCAATGGCGACTTCGTCCACTACCCGAACGAGAAGTGGTTCCCCATCGAGGGGGATCAGCTTCCCACTGGTCTGCTCGACTCCTTCACCCGCAAGTTCTACAACCCGGACGGGGAAGTGACCGCCGACATGCTGGTGGACCTGCAATCCGGCAACGAGGAGCGCGGCATCGTCGCCCTGCCCTTCGAGCGCCAGTCCGACCACCAGACCGTCTACATCCCGATGAACATCGTCGGCAACCTTTATGTTTCCAACGGCATGAGCGCCGGCAACACCCGCACCGAGGCCCGCACCCAGGGGTTGTCGGAGGTGTTCGAGCGCCACGTGAAGAACAAGATCATCGCCGAGGCCATCAGCCTGCCCCAGATCCCGGGCGAGGTCATCGCCCGTTACCCCGGCATCAAGGCGTCCATCGATGCACTGGAGGCCGAAGGCTTCCCCATCTACAGCTTCGATGCCTCCCTCGGCGGCCGTTATCCGGTCATCTGCGTGGTGCTGCTCAACCCGAGCAACGGCACCTGCTTTGCCTCCTTCGGCGCCCACCCGCGCTTCGAAGTCGCCTTCGAGCGCACCGTCACCGAACTGCTGCAAGGGCGCAGCCTCAAGGATCTGGGCGTCTTCGTGCCGCCGTCGTTTGACAACGAGCAGGTGGCGGATCACCACAACCTGGAGACCCACTTCATCGACTCCTCCGGCCTCATCAGCTGGGATCTGTTCAAGGAAGAGTCCGACTTCGAGTTTGCCGACTGGGACTTCCGTGGCACCTCGCAAGAGGAGTTCGACCACCTGATCGGCATCTTCCACGAGCTGGAGCAGCCGGTCTACATCGCCGACTACGAGCACCTGGGTGTCTACGCCTGCCGTATCCTGGTGCCCGGCATGTCCGACATCTATCCGGTGGAAGATCTGCTGCTGGCCAACAACACCATGGGGGCCCACCTGCGGGAAACCATCCTGGCGCTGCCGGCGCTCGAGTGGGACGCAGAGCAGTACATGGCCCTGTTCGACCAGCTGGATGAAGAGGGTCACGACGAGCGGACCCGGGTGCGTGAGCTGCTCGGCATCGCCGCCGCCAAGGGCACTGCCCTGCACACCCTGCGGGTGGGCGAGCTCAAAGCCATGCTGGCGCTGGCCGCAGGCGACCTGGAGAGCGCCCTCGACCTCATCGACTGGACCATGGAGTTCAACCAGTCGGTGTTCCCGGCGGATCGCGCCGCTTACTACCGTGCCCTGCGCGCCTGCGTCGAGCTTTTCCTCGACGAGGATCGCGACCCCGAGCAGTACCGCCCGGTGTTCGCCCGCATGTTCGGGGAAGAGACCCTGGCACAGGCGTGGGCCAACGCCCGCGGCGAGGCGCGCTTCCACGGTCTGGAAGCCGCCGATCTCTCCCTCTCCCAGTTCCCGCTGCACCAGAAACTGCTGGCCGCTTACGAGAAATTGCAAAAAGCCAAACGAATCCACACCTGGAACTGATATGCTAGCGTGACGAAGGGGCCTTATGGCCCCTTCTGTTTTATGGTCTACGCTTTGGCTGGCCGTGCCACAAAGATGAAATAAAAGACAAAAAATACCTCTTAGGGGGTTGTTAATTTGGCACTCATGGTGCAGTGCGGCTGCACAGGTGCCTTGCCGGTACGTTTTTCAGGGCGCCCTTTATAAGTTCTTAAAAATCATAAAATTAATAACAGACTCATTTCTGTTTCACCTGAAACCTGGTGTAAAGAAACGCTTCCGGATGGCGAAAAATCCTGTAGTAAAATTACATTCACAATCTGTAATTCTTGATCGGAGTCAATTTTGGGGATCAGCCCCTTTGTTATGATTTCCACAGGCAAAATATGCAGGTACTGAGAATTGAAAGCAGAATCTCCCTTTGATTGTCTGAAGCCCGAAGCCATCGCCGCCCTGGCCGAAGACATTACCTATGCCAAGGCCACCAAGCCCGCATACAAGGTCATTCCCCTGGCCATCACCGCTGGCGCCTTCATCGCCATCGCCTTCGTCTTCTATATCACCGTCACCACGGGCTCAAGCGGCATGGCCTGGGGCATGTCCAAGTTGGTGGGCGGCATCTGCTTCTCCCTCGGTCTCATCCTCTGCGTCCTGCTCGGCGCCGAACTGTTCACCTCCACTACCCTCACCCTGGTAGCCAAGGCGGCGAATCGCATCAGCTGGGCCCAGTTGCTCAAGAACTGGGGACTGGTCTACTTCGGCAACCTCATCGGCGGTCTCATCATCGTCGGCCTCATCATCATGTCGGCGGAATACACGGCAGCGGATGGTCAGTGGGGGCTGAACGCCATGAAAGTGGCCCAGCACAAGATCCATCACACCTTCTTCGAGGCCGTGGCCCTTGGCATCCTCTGCAACCTCATGGTGTGTCTCGCCGTGTGGATGGCCTTCGGCGCCCGCAGCGCCACCGACAAGGTGATGGTGATGCTGCTTCCCGTCGCCATGTTCGTGGCCTCCGGTTTTGAGCACAGTATTGCAAACATGTTTATGATCCCGGTCGGTATCGCCATCCACAGCGTCGCGAGCCCGGAATTCTGGCAGGCCATCGGCCAGGATCCGGCGACCTTTGCCGACCTGACCGTGTCCAACTTCGTCCTGCACAACCTCATCCCTGTCACCATCGGTAATATCATTGGTGGTGGCGTCATGGTTGGGCTGACTTACTGGTTTATCTTCCGTCGCCATCATTAAGGATGGCGGCAGACACATAAATACCTTGAGAGGTAATGAAAATGGCAGAACTTAACGAACAGTTCCAAAAAGCATGGGAAGGCTTCGCAGCCGGTGAATGGCAGACCTCTGTCAACACCCGTGACTTCATCCAGAAGAACTACACCCCGTATGAAGGTGACGAGTCCTTCCTGGCTGGCGCGACCGAAGCCACCACCAAGCTGTGGGACAAGGTCATGGAAGGCATCAAGATCGAGAACCGCACTCACGCGCCGGTCGATTTTGATACCGACCTGCCCTCCACCATTACCGCTCACGATGCCGGCTATATCGACCAGAGCCTGGAGCAAATCGTTGGTCTGCAGACCGACAAACCGCTCAAGCGCGCCATCATCGCCAACGGCGGTATCAAGATGGTCAAGACCTCTTGCGAAGTGTACGGTCGCCAGCTTGACCCCATGGTCGAGAAGATCTTCACCGAGTACCGCAAGACTCACAACCAAGGCGTGTTCGACGTCTACACCAAAGACATCCTGAACTGCCGCAAGTCCGGCGTCATCACTGGTCTGCCGGATGCCTACGGCCGTGGCCGTATCATCGGTGACTACCGTCGTGTTGCCCTCTACGGTATCGACTTCCTGATGGCTGACAAACTGGCCCAGTTCAAGTCCCTGCAGGCTGACCTGGAAAACGGTGTCAACCTGGAAGCCACCATCCGTCTGCGCGAAGAGATCTCCGAGCAGCACCGTGCCCTGGCCCAGATGAAGGTGATGGCTGCCAAATATGGCTGCGACATCTCCGTACCGGCCAAGACCGCCAAAGAAGCCGTCCAGTGGACCTACTTCGCCTACCTGGCGGCAGTCAAGTCCCAGAACGGCGCGGCCATGTCCTTCGGTCGTACCTCCAGCTTCCTGGACATCTACATCGAGCGTGACCTGCAAAAAGGCCTGATCACCGAGCAAGAAGCCCAGGAGCTGATGGACCACATGGTCATGAAGCTGCGTATGGTTCGCTTCCTGCGTACCCCGGAATACGATTCACTGTTCTCCGGCGACCCGATGTGGGCCACCGAGACCCTGGCCGGTATGGGCGTTGACGGCCGTACCCTGGTCACCAAGAACAGCTTCCGTATGCTGAACACCCTGTACACCATGGGCCCGTCCCCTGAGCCGAACCTGACCATCCTGTGGTCCGAGAAGCTGCCGGTCGGTTTCAAGAAGTACTGCGCCAAGGTATCCATCGAGACCTCTTCCGTTCAGTACGAGAACGACGACCTGATGCGTCCGGACTTCAACAACGATGACTACGCCATCGCTTGCTGTGTGTCTCCGATGATCGTCGGCAAACAGATGCAGTTCTTCGGTGCCCGTGCCAACCTGGCCAAGACCATGCTGTATGCAATCAACGGCGGTATGGACGAGAAGCTCAAGATCCAGGTCGGTCCTAAGACCGAAATGGTCACCTCCGAGTACCTCGACTACAACGACGTGATGGACAGACTGGATCATTTCATGGACTGGCTGGCCAAGCAGTATGTCGCCGCCCTGAACATCATCCACTACATGCACGACAAGTACAGCTACGAAGCCTCCCTGATGGCGCTGCACGACCGTGACGTCTATCGCACCATGGCCTGTGGTATCGCCGGTCTGTCCGTAGCCGCTGACTCCCTGTCTGCCATCAAGTACGCCAAGGTCAAGCCGGTACGTGATGCCGATGGCGTCTCCATCGACTTCGAAATCGAAGGCGAGTACCCGCAGTTCGGCAACAACGACGCTCGCGTCGATGACATCGCCTGCGACCTGGTCGAGCGCTTCATGAAGAAGATTCAGAAGCTGAATACCTACCGCGGTGCCGTGGCTACCCAGTCCGTGCTGACCATCACCTCCAACGTGGTGTACGGCAAGAAGACCGGTAACACCCCGGATGGTCGTCGCGCCGGTGCGCCGTTCGGCCCGGGTGCTAACCCGATGCACGGCCGTGATCAGAAGGGTGCCGTTGCTTCCCTGACGTCCGTTGCCAAGCTGCCGTTCGCTTACGCCAAAGATGGTATCTCCTATACCTTCTCCATCGTGCCGAATGCCCTGGGCAAAGACATGGAAGCCCAGAAAGCCAACCTGGCCGGCCTGATGGATGGTTACTTCCACCACGAAGCCAACCTGGAAGGTGGTCAGCACCTGAACGTCAACGTGATGAACCGTGAGATGCTGCTGGACGCCATGGAAAACCCGGAGAAATATCCGCAGTTGACCATCCGCGTATCCGGTTATGCCGTTCGCTTCAACTCCTTGACCAAGGAGCAACAGCAAGACGTCATCACCCGTACCTTCACCGCCTCTCTGTAATCGCTTATTGATAAGCAAGAGCTGCAGTGAATCAAAACCGGCGCCAAGGCGCCGGTTTTTTTATGCCTGATAGTCAGGGAGCATCGGCCTGAACCTGCCGGCAAGGCCGGCTCTCCCCTCCTCTCATCCCGCCTTGTTCAGGGCCGCCCACCCGCAGCCAGACGGCGATTGATATCGGCGATGACCGGGGCGATATCCGCCAGGGTGTCGATGATGTAGTGCGCCCCCGCCGCCCGCAGTTTGGCCTCGGCCGGTACGCGCCGGGCGGCGATCTCCGCCTCGCTCATGGCGGCAAACTCGTCCCAGGTGGCGCCAAACTCGTTGCCGGAGACCGACAATCCCACCGTCCACATGCCCGCGTTCAACCCTTCGCTGATACCCGGCACGGCGTCATCTACCTTGATGCAACGATGCACGGCGCTCACTCCCAGCGCAATCACGTTGGCCAGCGCCATCCAGGGGCCGGGGCGACCACCAGCCTTGAGATCGTCGGTGGCGACCCAGTGATCCGGGCGATAACCGTGATCGGCCGCAGCAGGTACCAGCGCTTCCATCACCGGACGGGGGTAACCGGAGCAGGAGCCGATGCGCAGCCCCTGGCCCCGCAGTGCCTCCAGCACCGGCAGTACCCCGGGAATGGGTGCGGCAAAGCGGGTCACGGCGGCAATCTGCAGCGGCATAAAGGTGTGATAGAGGTGGTCCACCTCGGCGTGGCTCATGGGGTGGCCGAAGCGGGCCTGCCAGCGCGCATCCACCGAGGGCAGACGGCCGAGCGCGGCGATATGATCCCACTTGCCCAACCCCATGGGCTGGCGCGCCTCATCCAGGGTCACAGCAAAGTCATAGGTGCGGGCGAAGGCCTCGACGAAGATGGAGGTGGGGGCGAAGGAGCCGAAATCGACGACGGTGCCAGCCCAGTCGAGGATCAGCGCCTCTACGTCGGTGGTCGGGTCTGCGGCAATCTGCAAGTCAGTCATGGTGATCTTCCTGTTTCGGTGAAAGGGCGATCTCGCCGAGGGCGCGATCGAGAATGGCGATGGCGCGCACCAGATCGGCGCGAGCGATATTGAGCGGCGGCGAGAGCTGGATGACATTGCCCTGAGAGACCTTGAAGCTGAGCCCCAGCTCAAGACAGCGGTAGAGCAGCCGCTCGGCGGCCTGGCTGTTGCGGGTGCGACTCTGGTGATCGACCACCAGATCGAGCGCCCAGAGCAAACCGATACCGCGCACCTGCCCGATCAGCGGATGACGTTCGGCCAACTTGCCGAGCTCGGCCGCCATAAAACGGCCATCCTCCCACACTTTGGCCAGCAACCCCTCTTCACGGATGGTACTGATGGTGGCTAGAGCCGCCGCGCAGCCGATGGGGCTCTTCTCGTGGGTGTAGTGACCCAGTGAAATGGCCGCCGCCTGATTGAAACGATCCCGAGTGATGAGGGCAGCAAAGGGCACCACACCGCCCCCCAACCCCTTGCCAAGGCAGATGATGTCGGGCTCGATGCCGAATTCTTCAAAGCTGAACCAGTGGCCAGTGCGCCCCAGGGCATTGGGGATCTCGTCGACGATCAGCAGCACCTTGTGGCGATCGCAGATCTCCCGCACCCGCTGCCAGTAGGCCTTCGAGGGCACCTGTACATCGGTATTGCGGATCGGCTCGGCGATAAAGGCGCCGATCCCTCCCTCCTTCTCGATGACGTACTCCAGATAATCGGCGTAGTGCAGGTCATCCCCCTCCCCGCGATACCAGACGCCGCGATAACGGGTGGGCGGCGGGATGCGCTCCACACCGGCCATCAATGGGCCCATACCGGCGCGAAAACAGGCCTCGCCGCCGACCGAGATGGCATCGAGGGAGGCACCGTGAAAAGCATCCCAGAGGGACACCACCTTGCTGTTGCCGGTTATGAAACGGGCGAGCTTCAGGGCAATCCCCACCACTTCGCTGCCGCCGGGGGCGAACAACACCCGGTTGAGATCGCCGGGGGCCAGTTCGGCCAGGGTGCGGGCGCAGTCGATGGCGACCTGATGGGTGTAGCGGCGGGGCGCAAACGGCAGATCGGCGAGTTGCTGCTGCACCGCGGCCACCACCCTGGGGTGGCCGTGGCCCAGCTGATGGACGCTGTTGCCGTGAAAATCGAGATACTGTTTGCCCGATACACTGGTCAGCCAGCTCCCCTGCACGCGCTCAATCAGATCCAAACAGGGGGTGGAGAGTGCCTGATGGAGAAAGTAGCGGCTATCCTCCGCCAATCCGGCCTGTACCTCTTCGCTCTGACCTGCCCACCAGCGCGCCCGACCCTCGCCGAGGTTGATATCCCCTTCGCTGTCGGCGCGGCCGCTGCCGTGCAGCTTATGGTCGTGCTGATCGCAACCGTGAGGCGCTTGGCTCGTCATCGCGCGTCCCCTTGCCAGTAGCAGGCGCTGGCCATGGCGGCGAGCAAGCAGCGCACCCGCTCTGGCGTCACGTCGCCGATATTGCCGATACGGAAGCAATCGGCCTGGGAGACCTTGCCCGGATAGATGACAAAGCCCTGCCCCTTGAGCCGCTGGTAGAAGTCGGCGAAGCGGTAGTCCGGGTGGGTCGGAGAGTAGAAGGCGGTGATGATGGGAGACTGCCACTGCTCGGGCAGCAGCGGCGCAAAGCCGAGGGCAGCCATCCCCGCCACCAGCGTGCGCTGATTCTCGCTGTAGCGCTGATGACGGGCTTCAATGCCCCCCTCCTCATCCAGCTCGCGCAGGGCCTGGGCAAAGGCAAGCACGGTATGGGTGGGCGAGGTAAAGCGCCACTTGCCCCCCTGCTGCTCCATGGTCTGCCACTGGGCGTGCAGGTCGAGGGAGACCGAGCGAGCACGACCGGCGCAGGCCGTGAGCGCCACGCGGCGAGCGATGACAAAGCCAAAACCCGGTACCCCCTGAATGCACTTGTTGGCCGAGCTGATGAGAAACTCGATGCCAAGGCGCCCCATGTCGATGGGGATACCGCCAAAGCTGCTCATGGCATCGACGATCAGGCGAATGCCGCGGCGCTGGCAGAGCGCAGCCACCTCCTCAAGCGGATTGAGCATGCCGGTGGTGGTCTCGCAGTGCACCATGGCCAAGTGGGTGATATCGGGGTGGCGCGCCAGCATCGCCTCAATGGCGGCGGGTTCCGGGCGGGTTGTCTCGCCGCAGTCCAGCTCATGGTGGCGCAGGCCAAGACAACGGGCCATCTCCCCCATGCGGGCACCGTAGGCGCCGTTGTTGATGATCAGCAGACACTCATCGACGCCTATTGCCGAGCCCAGCACGCTCTCCACCACATAGCTGCCGCTCCCCTGCAGCAAGACGGCGCTGTAGTCACTTTCATATTCAGGGCCAGTGGCGAGGCGCACCAGCTCGCGGCGGATGGGCTCCACCACACCCTGGTTGTAGTCCGCATCCCAGGTACAGCTGTCTTGCAGCATGGCGGCGCGCACAGTCGCGGTGGTCGAGAGGGGGCCCGGGGTCAGCAGCAGGTAATCGACGGCGGCGGGGGCCGCAGGAATATGGGTCATGACTTCGCTCCTTTTGGTATATACCAGAATGAGCGCATTGTGGGTAACTGCCCCGCCAAGGTCAAAGGGGTGGCGCTGCGTGCAACAAAAAATTCATTTTCAGCGCCGGGATCGCGATAATCTAGAAAGCCTGAACCACAGACCTAACACTGGTATCTACCAACACATCTTGATGTCGCCGTTTAACCACCGGGCAGATGACCAGCCCTGTCCCAACTCATTGCACAACTTATTGCAAAACCAGGGATTTTCATGAGCAAACCCCAATACCTGCAGATCAAGGATGCCCTCGCCAACCAGATCCTGGCGGGGGGCCTGGCCCCCAACGACAAGCTCCCCTCCGAGCGGCTGCTGGGGGAACTCTATGGCACCACAAGGGTTACCATCCGCGAGGCGCTGGTGCAGTTGGAGGCGAACGGCCTTATCTATCGGGAGGATCGCCGCGGCTGGTTTGTCACCCCGCCGCGCTTTCGCTTGAACCCCAGACGCACCTCCAACTTTCACCAGATAGTGCGGGAGCAAGGGGGCGAGCCGCGCACCGAGCTGCTGGAGAAAAGCCGCCAGGCGGTGCCGCCCGCGTTGATGGCGCAGTTGCAGCTCAAGCCGTTTGACAGCCTGTTTCTGCTAAAACGGCTGCGCTACGCCAACGGGCGCGCCATCTGCTACTGCGAGAACCATTGCCTGCCTGAGCGGGTGCCCGGCCTTCTGGAGCTGGATCTTGCCGGCAGTCTGACCGAGATCTACCAGGCCCATTACGATCTCCACTACGCCCGCATGCAGGTGCGCTTCTTCCCCACCGCCCTGCCGGACGAGGTGGCCAAGGCGCTCGGGGCCACCGCCGGTCTGCCCGCCCTGCGCCTCGAGCGACTCAACTTCGATCAGCACGGCCGGGTGCTCGATTTCGATCTGGAGTACTGGCGCCACGACAGTCTGGAGATCGAGGTGGATACCCAGGATTAATCATGAACAAATCAGGGACGGCAAAACGTCACGGGGCTGTCACGGTCACGTCATAAAGATCCCCTAGCCTCTCTCTCGACCAATCTGGTTTATACCAAACCAATTTAACTGGAGAAGAGGATGAAACAGGGAACCCATCTGCTGGCCGCCGCCGTACTGGCTGCCATGACCGCCCCGGCACTGGCCGCGACCGACCTCACCGTCTACACCGCCTTCGAACCGGAGCAGCTCAACGAGCTGAAAACCGCGTTCGAGCGCCAGCATCCGGATATCAACATCAAGTGGGTGCGTGACTCCACCGGCGTGGTCACCGCCCGCTTGCTGGCAGAAAAAGCCCAGCCCAAAGCGGATGTGGTATGGGGACTGGCGGCGACCAGCCTGATGCAGCTCGATCAGCAGCAGATGCTCAATGCCTATGCACCGAAAGGGCTGGACAAGCTCGACAGCCGCTTTCGCGACAGCAAGGCCGAGCCGCACTGGATCGGTCTGGACGCCTTCTTCAGCGCCATCTGCTTCAACAAGGTAGAGGCGGAAAAGCAGGGGATCCCGGCGCCCACCAGCTGGGCAGACCTCACCAAGCCCATCTACAAGGGCAAGGTGATCATGCCCAACCCCAGCTCCTCCGGCACCGGTTACCTGAGCGTCGCCGGCTGGCTGCAGACCATGGGTGAGAAGCAGGGCTGGCAATTTATGAACGGCCTGCACCAGAACATCGACCGTTACACCCACTCGGGCTCCGCCCCCTGCAAGCTGGCCGCCAGCGGCGAGACGGTGATCGGCATCTCCTTCGACTTCCCGGCCACCAGCCTCAAGGCCAAGGGGGCCCCCATTGAGGTGGTGTTCCCGAAAGAGGGGTCGGGCTGGGATATGGAAGCCGCCGCCATCATCAAGGGCACCCCCAAGCTGGAAGCCGCCAAACAGCTGCTCGACTTTGCCGCCACCGAACAGGCCAACGCCCTCTACAACAAGTCGTTCGCAGTGGTCGCCATCCCCGATGTAGCCCAACCGAGAGCGGGCTATCCGGCTGATATCAAAGGCCAGATGATCGACAACGACTTTAGCTGGGCAGCCCGCGAGCGTAACGCCATCCTGGCCCAGTGGAGTGCCAGCTTCGACGGCAAGACCGAAGCCAAGCAGTAAGCGTGAAGGGCGGCGGTTTGTTCACGCCCCACACACAGCCACCAATAAACTGCCAGTCGAAGGCCAACAGCTGTTGGCCTTCGCTTTTTGGTTTTCACTTCCCGAGTGTGTATTGCCTTCAATTAGCGACGCTTCGCCCATCCACACAGGGCCCAACTACTTGCTGGCGACCCGATGTCATTTGACTGTCATCAAGCTGTCATCCCCCGATCACCTGAACGTCACACTTCACTCGCAAACTGGTATATACCAAATCAGTAGCGAGTCGAACCATGACCCAGCCCTATCTGGACATTCAACATCTCAACAAGCAGTTCGGTGCTTTTCAGGCCCTTAAAGGGATCTCTCTGACCATTGAGCCGGGGGAGTTTATCTGCTTTCTCGGCCCCTCCGGCTGCGGTAAAACCACCTTGCTCAGAGCCATCGCCGGGCTGGATCTGCCGGACAGCGGCGAGATCTGGCAAGGGGGGCGCAATATCTCCCGCCTGCCGCCCCAGCAGCGCGACTTTGGCATCGTGTTTCAATCCTACGCCCTCTTCCCCAACCTGACGGTGGCCCAGAACATCGCCTTCGGCCTTGAGAATCAGGGGCTGGCACGGGATCTCATCAAGGAGCGGGTCGATCACTGGCTGGGGTTGGTGGATCTCACTGCCCAATCCCACAAATACCCGAGCCAGATCTCCGGCGGCCAGCAGCAGCGAGTGGCGCTGGCCCGGGCACTGGCCCTCTCCCCCGGCCTGTTGCTGCTGGACGAACCGCTCAGCGCGCTGGATGCGCTGGTTCGCACCCACCTTCGCAGCGAGATCCGCGCCCTGCAGCAGCGCCTTGGCATTACCACCATCATGGTTACCCACGATCAGGAAGAGGCGCTGACCATGGCCGATCGCATCGTGGTGATGGAGGGCGGCCGCATCGTGCAGGTGGGCACCCCGCAGGCGATCTACCACCAGCCTGCCAGCCGTTTCGTGGCAAGCTTTGTCGGCACCATGAACTTTCTCGATGCCCTGGTGCTCGGCCCCAATCAGGTGCGCCTCAACGAGCAGCCGCTGCAACTCACCAACCGGGCCGCCGCCGGCAGCAAATTGCAGGTGGCGATCCGCCCCGAGGCGATCACCCTGAGTGCGCCGAGCGAGCTGTCTCTTGGCCAACATGGCATTGAAGCAACCATCGATCAGGTGGAGTTTCTCGGCGCCACCCAGCGCCTTATCTGCACCGCAGACACCTATCTGGGCCCGCAGCAAATTCTGGTGGAGCGCCCGACCCACGAGCTGCCCCGCCACGAACAGGGTGGCTGGCGCAGCGGCATGCGCTGCTCCCTGCACTGGCCCGCCGGGGCGATGCAGCTGTTTGAAGGAGAGCGTCCATGACAGCCCCCCTTGCGACCTCCTCCCTGCCGCCGCCAGCGACAGCCCGGCAAGACGGCCGCTGGCAGCGGCTCTGTCGCGGCTGGAGCCGGGATCAGCTGCTGCAGCTGACCCTGCTGGTGCTCGGTATCGCCCTGCTGGTGGGGGGCCTCTTGCTGCCCCTGCTCGCCATGTTGCAAAAGAGCCTGCAGGATGAGAACGGCCTCTGGGTGGGCCTTGCCAACTTCAGCGCCTACTTCGACTCCCCTCATCTGGGGCGCACCATCGCCAACACCCTCTGGCTCGGGGTGCTGATCACTGCGCTGGTGGTGACCATCGCCTTCGGCTACGCCTATGCCCTCACCCGCACCTGCATGCCGGGCAAGGGGTTGTTTCGCCTCGTCGGCCTCATCCCACTGCTGATGCCCTCCCTGCTGCCCGCCATCAGCCTGGTCTACTGGTTTGGCAATCAGGGGATCGCCAAGGGGCTGCTCGGCGGCGAGAGCATCTACGGCCCCATCGGTATCGTCATTGGCCTCGGCTTCTGGTGCTTTCCCCACGCCCTGATGATCCTTATCACTGCGCTGGGTCAGAGCGATGCGCGCCTCTATGAGGCGGCCCGGGTGCTGGGCAGCAGCGGCTGGCGCACCTTTATCACCGTCACCCTGCCCACCGCCCGCTACGGCCTGCTCAGCGCCGCCATCGCCGTCTTTACCCTCACCATCTGCGACTTCGGGGTGGCCAAGGTGATTGGCGGCCAGTACAGCGTGCTGGCCACCGATATCTACCGGCAGGTGATCGGGATGCAGAACTTCTCGCTGGGCGCCGTTGCCAGCGTCACCCTGCTGCTGCCGGCGCTCATGAGCTTTGCCCTGGAGCACAGGGTGCGCAGCAAGATGCAGGAGCAGAGCAGCACCAAGGCGGTGCCCTATCAGCCCAAACCCCATCGGCTGCGGGATCTGCTGGCGCTCGGCTGGTGTACCCTCTGGGCCCTGCTGTTTCTGGCGCTGGTGGGGATGGCCGTTTACGGCTCCCTGGTGCAGTTCTGGCCCTACAACCTCGGGCTGACGCTGGATCACTACGCCTTTGACAGCAACAGCGTCTACGGCTGGCAGCCCTTTACCAACACCTTGCAGCTGGGCCTCTATACCGCGCTGATCGGCACCGTACTGGTGATGGTGCTGGCCTGGGCACAGGAGAAGGGGCGCCACTTTGCATGGCTGCGCCAGCTGCTGCATCTGCTCGCCATGCTGTCGCTGGCGGTGCCCGGCATGGTGCTGGGGCTGGGTTACATCTTCTTTTTCAACGGCAATCCGCTCTTTGGCGGCCTATACGGCACTCTGCCGCTGATGGTGCTCTCCTGCATCATCCACTACTACACAGTGGGCCATATGACGGCGCTGACCAGCCTCAAGCAGTTGCCCAAGGAGCTGGAGCTGGTAGCCATCTCATTGCGCATTCCGCTCTGGAAGGCGTTCTGGCGGGTCACCCTGCCCGCCTCCCTGCCAGCGCTCTTGGAGATCTTCATCTATCTGTTCGTCAACGCCATGACCACCACCTCGGCGGTGATCTTCCTCTATTCGAGCGACAGCGTGCTCGCCTCCATCGCCGTGCTGAACATGGAGGATTCCGGCGATACCGCCGCGGCCGCCGCCATGGCCACCCTGATCCTGCTGGCCGCCGCCACCGTCAAGCTGCTCCAGCTCTTTTTGAGCCGCGCCCTGTTGGATCGCACCCAGCGCTGGCGCCACCCATAACCTTGTCGAGGAGTCATCATGTCCACTCTCCCCTTCTGGCTGGCCGAAGCGCTCGCCGCCGAACAACCCGCCCCCCCCACGCCACTTCACAGCCACCACGAGGTCGATGTCTGCATCGTCGGTGGCGGCTTTACCGGGCTGTGGAGCGCCATCGCCCTTAAACAGGCCGAGCCACACTTGCGCATCATGGTGCTGGAAAAAGACCTGTGTGGCAGCGGCGCCTCCGGGCGCAACGGCGGCTGCCTGCTCACCTGGTCGGCCAAATACCTGACCTTAAAGCGCCTCTTTGGCGAAGAGCAAGCCGCCTGGCTGGTGCAAAGATCCGAGCAGGCGGTACACGAGATCGCCCGCTTCTGCGAAACGCACAAGATAGAAGCACAGCTGAGGGTCGAGGGCACCTGCTACACCGCCACCAGCGAGGCCCAGCGCGGCCTGATGGAGCCGGTATTGCGGGAGCTACAGCGAGCCGACCTTAACCAGTGGCAGGCGATTGCGGAGGGTGAACTGGCGAGCCAGAGCGGCTCTCACGTCCATCTGGAGGGGCTTTACAGCCCCCACGCCGGTTCGGCGCAACCCGCACTGCTGGTGCGCGGCCTGCTGCGGGTGGCGCGGGAGCTGGGGATCGAGGTTTATGAGCACTCCCCCATGCAGCGCCTCGAAGCGGGTCAGCCTGCGCGGGTGCAGACACCGCAAGGTGAGGTGAGTGCCCGCAAGGTGGTGCTGGCCCTCAACAGCGCCATGGCGGCGCACTTTCGCGAGTTTCGCCGCAGTATCGTGCTGGTCTCCTCCGACATGGTGATCACCGACCCCGCGCCGGATGCACTGGCCGCCCAGCAGCTTGAGCACGGCCGCTCCGTGGTGGATGGCCGCACCTTTGTCCATTACTACCGCTCGACCCCGCAAGGACGGCTGATGCTAGGCAAGGGGGGCAACACCTTCGCCTTTGCCAACCGCCATCTGGCCGAGTTCGATGCGCCCAGCCGTTATCTTGCCCCCCTCACCCGCACCCTGCGCCGCTTCTTTCCGGCGCTCAAAGAGGTGCCCATCGCCGCCAGCTGGTGCGGCGCCTCCGACCGCTCAGTGGATGGCCTCCCCTTCTTCGGCCACTGGCGAGGGCAGCCCAATATCGTCTATGGCCTCGGTTATTCCGGCAACGGGGTGGCGCAGAGCTGGATCGGCGGCCAGATCCTGGCGGCGTTGGTACGCGATGAAGTGCGGGAAGCGGACAAGCCGTGGCGCGACTGCGCCCTGGTCAGCGGCCCGCGCGGCTACTTTCCGCCCGAGCCGTTTCGCTGGCTGGGGGCCATGGCGGTGCGCAACGCCATCCGGCGCAAGGAGCAGGCGGAAGATGAGAACCGCCCGGTGGCCTGGTATGACAAACAGCTGGCCAAACTTGCCGATGCGGCGGGCAAGGCGGACAAATAGGCGCCTTCGCAGCACTTTGGAAGGAGCCAGAAAGCCGAAGGGGCAGGAGAGTGATGACTCCCCTGCCCCTTCGCGGTTGGTATGGCTCGCGGCTGGCCCGAAAGACAGCCCTGGCGTTAGCTGGCCCAGGTGATGATATGGTCGGCCCAATCGCCGGCATGTACCTCATGGATCACCTTGCCGCGCACCGACTGACCGGCCTGGTGCATGGCGCTGCGGCTGCCGGTGATAAGGGGATGCCAAGTCGGCAGGGTCTGCCCCTCCGCCAGCAGGCGATAGGCGCAGGTGGAGGGCAGCCAGTTGAACTCGGCAATCTTGTCGTGGGTGATCTGCAGGCAGTCCGGCTCTTTTTTAAAGCGGTTGCCGTAGTCGGAGCACTGGCAGGTCTTGGTATTGAGCAGGTTGCAGGCCACGTTGGTGAACACCAGCTCCTCGGTATCCTCGTCAATGAGCTTGTTCAGGCAGCACTTGCCGCAGCCATCGCACAGGGACTCCCACTCGGTCATGGTCATCTGTTGCAGGCTTTTTACCTGCCAAAAGGGGGCGTTCTGCACGGGTTCACTCTGCTGCATAAAAATTGGCTCACTCAATACACTGACAAGCGCGTGGTTATACGCCCTATGGCCCGATTTTTCAAGGTTGGTGGCGGTTTCGCCTATGAACTCTAGGTCGGTATTCTGGAACAGATCAACGATCCCCACGTTACTCACATCGTCTTTTACAGCAAGACCGATTTGCCCAATCAAGGCTAAGCCTGCCATGCACTGCGAGCAAAGCGAAATGCCGTAAGCCCGGCGCCTTTGCCTGCGACATGCAGACTATTGGGTCCGCATTTTTATGACGCAAGTGATAGCCAGCCCTGATAGCGAGGAACGTTGTGCAAGGGTCAATAAGCGGGAGCTAACCCGGGTTCAGCATGACCCTTTGACCTGGACGGAGGAGGCATTAGCAACCACCGTGGCCGGCTTATTGCCCAAAACGGCGACAGATTGATTCACCAGCGAAACAGCATCAGCCAACTTGGTTGCAGCAACGTAACAATCTTGGGCTGTTTGTCACTGGTGGCTGGAGACGCTTGTGGCATAATACATTTCCCGAACGTCCGAATACGCTTCATTATTCGAACCTACGGCTAAGTAGTATAATGGAATCACTGCTCATAAAATAAATTTATGCACGGAGGCTTTCATGAAAGATAAAGAAAAAATAGCCGTATTTATTGATGCTGATAATGCACCGGCAGGTAAGATAGATATTGTTCTTTCAGAATTAGCTCGATATGGCGTTGTAAGCATTAGAAAAGCATATGGTAACTGGAAAAACCCGAATATTAAACCATGGGAAGATGTACTACACGATTATGCTATACAACCAGTACAACAATTTGATTTAACAAAGGGTAAGAATGCTACAGACATGGCATTAGTCATTGATGTCATGGACGTCATATACACAAAACACATTGACATAATATGCCTTGTATCATCAGATTGTGATTTTACACCTTTAGTTACTAGAACACTTGCTGATGGAAAATTCGTCATCGGATTTGGAGAGCGAAAAGCACCATTACCATTCGTCAATAGTTGCTCTCGATTTCTATATCTTGATGCAGAACCGGCTCTGGAACAACCCATTCAAAAACAAAGTAAAAATATAAAGGGGGACACAAAACTCATCAATTTACTCAGGCAAGCAATAGATGCTATTGGCGAAGATGATGGCTGGGCCATGCTTGGCGAGATTGGCAACCACATTTCAAACCATGCTTCATTTGATCAACGAAACTACGGATTTAGAAAACTGAGCGATCTATTCCAGTCCATCGATCTCTTCGAGATGAAAAAGACAAATGGTTCAGTTATTTGGGTTAGAGACAAAAGAAAAGCAAAACAACTGAATAAGTCCACGACGCCCTTACAATCCGCAGCAAGTAAAAACTAATCATAAGTCTCTATGGTCGAAAAACGAAACGAGCTCTGACACGCAAAATATACTCCCTAATAAATGCAGCTAATAAGCTGGCATCTTCGTTAGGGAGTTAACTGAAGTGATAAAATAAACCATCACCTCGCTAAAAGATGTAATGACCCACTGAAATCCTGCTCAGGTCATAATGAGTGGAGATCACAGACATGAGCATCACGATGGATGAAGAA